>CAXSEB010000026.1:0-2678 GCA_964235805.1 uncultured Chitinophagaceae bacterium
TTTGCTGGAGTGTTGGGTATTTTTTAGATAAAAGAAAAATCTATGTAAGAGTGTAAAGCGTTACTTCAATTCAACAACAAGTTACGTTCACACCTCTTCAATTTGCATTTTCGTGATTAGACCATCCAAAAAAGTGTAGATGTGCTTTATTCTTCCATTCATTAACTCGTTGCCATTCATATCTTTTACTAATTGATGAACCTCAACGTCAATGCGTCCATCATCCTGTTGCTTTACAGAAGTTGGCACCACGTGCGGATCTATTTCTTTCCACTGCCTTTCCCAATAATCTCTCACCTGGTTATGTCCTTTAAGGTAACCGCCTTCCCAGCCATTTGGCCAGTTAACATCATGGTGCATTAACGAAAGCACTTTCTCAATGTTTCTTTCATTAAAAGCATGATAAGCTTGTTTGATAATTTCTTGATAGGATGCCATACTTATAAACTGCAAATTTTAAGATCGTACAAACTTAATACACAAAAAAAATCCCGAACACTAAAACGTGTTCGGGAATAACTATTAAAAAACATACACAATATCTGCTGCATCATTTTCAACTCTCCATTGTCAATTCTCAATTATTTTAATCCGGCTTTTTACCTTCAAGGAAAGTATTTATAGTACTGATCTCTGTTTTATTATTTTCATCAGATTTTACAGTGTAATTGCTGTAAAAACTTTCAACATCAGCAATAGAATTATGTAATTCCGTATTGCGACGGAGGTATGCAGGAACCGATTCAAACTCATTATTAGGGTCCGCAGCGTTTAAGTTGAAGGATAAGTTCCTCAGCTTCGCAATGCGATCCTTTGCCCGGCGCCTGTGTTCTTCTGTATCGTCCCCATGCGGCAGCTCCTCTGCAGAAGACATCAATATGGGCTGAGCCTGTTGTACATTCGGCTGTAACTCCTCCGTCGCTTCTAAGGAATCTTTAACCACCAATTGCATTTCGATAACAGGTTCGTCTGCCTGTACCGGCATCTGCAATGGGGTCGTTTCCCCTACAATGTTGGATTTTGTCTTAGGCTCATCCTCCTCATAAATTTGGGAAGGCTTTACCAAATAACCGCCTGACGTTGGGACGGTGCTAGCTTCTTTATTAACGGATTGATTATTTTGTGTACTGGGAATTTCAGCAGGGATACTGCTTTTAGGAGATATTGAATGGTCTTCCGAAGATAATTCAAAATTAATTTTTTGAGCTACTAATTTGTCCCCAGTAGTTTTCTCATACGCTTCCCGTGTTTTTACGATTGGCTGCGCAGGTAATTCTACGATAGTTGGGCTCATATCTGTTTGTTTTGCTTCTGTTTCGGCTGGTCCAGGTATCGTTGTTTCCTCAGCTATCTCTATGATATTTTTTGTTGCCAGTATTTTTTGTTTTTCAGGAACGTCATCGAATTTAAAAACGGGTTGCTGGTAAAACTTTTTATGATCTTCTTCTATGTTTAATGTTACTAAAACTTTTTCCTCTTTCTTTACTTCTTCTTTTGGAGGAAGCTTTTTATCAAATGGGTTTTTATGCTCAAACCCTGTAGCGATAAGAGTTATACCAATTTTACTTTCGAGGGAATTATCGTACCCCAACCCTAAAATAACATCTGTATCATCACCGGCCTGGCCTAATAAATAGTTTTGGATTGTTTCAACTTCATCCATCGTAAATTCATTTTCTCCTTCTGATGAATTTATATTTATTAATATCCATTTAGCGCCTCTTATGTCATTATCATTCAACAACGGAGAGTTTAATGCGTCCTCAATTGCTTTTTGAGCCCTGTTCTCACCTTCACATGCAGCACTACCTAAAATGGCTACACCGCCGCTACGCATAACTGTGCAAACATCCGCAAAGTCAACATTTATTTGGCCAGTACTGCTGATAACATCTGTTATGCATTTTGCAGCTGTTGCTAATACATTGTCAGCCTTACTAAATGCAGCCTTCATAGTAAGATTTCCAAATTGGTGGCGCAGTTTATCGTTGCTTATTACAAGCAGTGTATCTACATAATCCTTTAACTGGCTTATACCGTTCTCTGCCTGTGCTATTCTCTTTTTGCCTTCATATGCAAAAGGAGTAGTTACTATACCCACAGTAAGTATATCAAGATCTTTACAAATTTTTGCGATTATAGGTGCCCCTCCTGTACCGGTACCGCCGCCCATGCCTGCGGTGATAAAGGCCATTTTAGTATTTACTTCCAGGATGCGTTTAATTTCTTCAAGGCTTTCTTCAGTAGCTTCTTTGCCTATTTGAGGATTAGCGCCTGCACCTAAACCCTGCGTTAAATGCGGGCCCAGTTGTATTTTATTAGGCACATTGCTTGTTGCAATCGCCTGGGCATCTGTATTACAGATTATAAAGTTTACGCCATCAATATTTTGGTTATACATGTGGTTCACAGCATTGCTGCCACCGCCACCAATACCTATTACTTTAATGATGGAAGATTGCTCTTTTGGCAAATCAAAATGTATCATAATGAAAAACCTCCTGTCCCGCCAAAGCGGGATTAATTTAATGGTTAGTTAATTTGTTTATCATGCATTTTAAATACATATCGGAATTTAATGCTTTAAGTCTCCCTTTAGGGAGATTTAGAGGGCTCTGTCTTCTTCTTCTTTAAACAATTCTATAAGACCTATCTTGAATGAATCCATAAAGCCTTTT
>CAXSEB010000026.1:2688-4289 GCA_964235805.1 uncultured Chitinophagaceae bacterium
TTCCACAACTTCCGGCTGTTGCAAGCTTTCAGGCACTTCTACCTTCTTAAATTGTGTATCAAACTGCTTCTTTTTGTTTTCAAAATCATTATAACCTTTTAATATCAATCCTAAACAAGTAGAATACATGGGCTTTGCGAGTTCCTCAATATGGCCTGCCGCAAGATGTTCGTTAGGATAACCAATACGGGCATTAAGACCAGTTACATATTCAGTTAACTGGATCAGGTGCTTTAGCTGCGATCCGCCGCCAGTAAGTATTACACCACCGTTTAACATGCGGTTATCAAGGCCAACCTGTTTTAAATGATAAGATACAAAATCCATAATTTCACTCATGCGAGCCTGTATAATGCCGGCAAGATTTTTTACACTTATCTCTTTTGGTGCCATACCACGAAGTCCGGGAATGGTAATAAAGGCGTTGGCTTTTGCTTCTTCTGCAAGCGCACTCCCAAACTGTACCTTCATTTGCTCAGCCTGCGTTTTTAGTACACCAAGGCCTGTTTTTATATCATTGGTTATGTTCTCACCACCAAAAGGAATAACAGCTGTATGTTTTAAAATGCCTTCATAAAACACAGCAAGGTCTGTGGTTCCGCCGCCAATGTCAACTATAGCAACTCCGGCTTCAAGATCATGATCGCACATTACAGCAGCAGCTGATGCAAGAGGCTGAAGTACCAAATCTTTTGTTTTTAGACCAGCCTTATCAACACTACGATTTATATTTCTTATGGCATTTTTGTCGCCGGTAATGATGTGGAAATTCGCACCAACCTTTACCCCGCTATATCCAATCGGATCGGGAATATTCTGAAAATTATCAACAGTAAACTCTTGCGGAATAACATCAATAATTTGGTCTCCCGCAGGAATGTAAGTTTTATATTGATCATTCACTAACTGGTCTATTTCTACCTGTTTAATTTCTTCATCATTGTTATGCCTTACAATATCACCACGGGTTTGCAGGCTTTTAATATGGTGGCCGGCAATGCCAACATATACTTCGCTTAAGGTAAGATTTGGGTTACTTTCATAACAATTTTCCAAAGCGGTTTGGATGGCTTTAATTGTTTGATCTATATTAAGTACCATGCCATGCTGAACACCGTTGCTGTTAGCACGGCCAAAGCCTAAAATTTCAAGTTTGCCATATTCATTTTTGCGGCCTGCAATGGCTGCAATCTTTGTGGTGCCAATGTCTAATCCTACGATGATGGGTTGTTCGCTATTCATATATGTAAGTTTTACTGCACAACTTTTTATAAGGCATGTGCAGGGTAAGTAATTTTATAATCTTAACTGGTGTCATAAAAGCTAATAATCGTTTGCGGGTTTCATCACAGCTTTAGGATGCTTATGTTCAACCGAGGGTTTTTTAATTTTAGGTTTTTCAATTTTTTTGAGGATACAGAATTTGGTTTTTCAATAGCATTGGATTTTATATAAGGAAATGGTTTGTTAGTTTTATCATTTTGCAAAGAAGCAGGCGCTTCAGGCATTTTGTTATCAGTTGTATTAAATTCAACCTGATTTTGTTTGGGAGAACTGCCATCAATCAAATCCTGTTCATCACTTACCTCTTCATTTAATGG
>CAXSEB010000026.1:4299-5915 GCA_964235805.1 uncultured Chitinophagaceae bacterium
CAGTTCATCCACGTAAGCAACGTTCGTCCATGTATCAGCAAAGGCCTGCTTTTGAGCATTGGCAACCAACACTTTTATTAATTGGATAGTTTTTAGAGAATCTGATTTAATATCGCCTGCTCCTCGTTTTACAGCAACCACCTGGTTCTGATAGCTCACATTTATAGAGGAATATTTGTTCCAGCCAACTCTGCTTTGTACGTTTTTGTAAAACGTAAAAAGATTGTGGAACTTCTCCACGTAATTTTCAGCTGATCCGAAAATAATAAGTTGGTTACCAATTTTCGGTATCATTTCAAAGGTGAGCTGCGGAGTTATATCAACCTGGTCAATTTGAGCCATCCAAAACGGATTGTTTACTATATATGTGCTGATGTTTTTAATGTCTGTTAACAAAACGCTATCTGCTT
Source organism: uncultured Chitinophagaceae bacterium (assembly GCA_964235805.1). GTDB lineage: Bacteria > Bacteroidota > Bacteroidia > Chitinophagales > Chitinophagaceae > Ginsengibacter. Next base: position 4,710 of record CAXSEB010000026.1, read on the forward strand.
TAGCGTAAGAATCAGGAGTGTAAGGATAGTTTGTAAACACGGGGAGTCTTGCAGAAAACTTGCTGCTTAACGGTAACCGCTTTATTGAAGAATCAATATAGTATGAAGATCCTGAAGAACTGAATACCCGTGCAACCGGCGTTCTCTCTGTAATATCAATTCTTAATACATCATTGTTATCAAAATATAATTCAGCTGATCTTATCCATGGGTTTCTTTTTAAAGTAATTTCCATTTTAGCAAGGTTAATTTTATCAATCGGCTTAACCTTTAATTTTCCTAAGTTCATTTTTTCCAACATCCTGTTTACATCGGTCTTATCTATAAATAAATTATTTGTTGCACTTTCTATATTTATGCTTATTGCTTTACAATGATTATTTTCTTTTTTATACATTGCAGCACCAAGCAATACAATAGTTCCCGAGCCGAAAAGAACCCAAAGCACAGCTTCAATTATAGCTTTTAAATTATATCGTTTATTCGCCGACATACTTTTCAGACTTCTGTCTTAGTGCTAAAATATTTTTTAATGGTTCTACAAGTGTATCAATATCTCCTGCTCCTGCTGTTATAAATACTTCGTTCGGGTTTTCGTTTCTATGCATAGCATTTTGCGCCCACTTTAATAACTCGTCTTTATTTAAAATTTGCTTATGTGGATTTTTCATTTTTAGCAAGATCAACTCACTGCTCACGCCCTCAATAGGTAATTCTCTTGCAGGATATATCGGTAACAAGATCACTTCATCGGCCAGGTCAAGGGTTTCAGCAAATTGCTGTGCAAGGTCCCGGGTGCGTGAGTATAGGTGCGGCTGAAAAATGATGATACATTTCATGCCGCCAAACAAGCTTTTAGCCGAATTGATAAGTGCTTTTAATTCCTGCGGATGATGGGCATAGTCGTCAATAAAGATGACGCCCCGATCCTTTACTCTTTCTATATGTTGAGTTGGAGCTATGATATACTCAAATCTTCTTTTTACTCCTTTAAAACTCTGAAATGCTTCTCTTATTTTCTTATTATCAATTTTAAGATGATGCGCTATAATAGTTGCTGCCACTGCATTTTCAACATTATGTATTCCTCCCATGTTCAATTCTAGGTTATCAATCATCCAGCTTTTGGTGACCACATCAAACCGGTAAGCTCCGTGGATCATCTTAATATTTTCAGCGTAGGCATCAGCGGTATCGTTTTGCAAA
>CAXSEB010000026.1:5925-13761 GCA_964235805.1 uncultured Chitinophagaceae bacterium
TTAGATCGTCGCTTTTATGTATTCCAAATTTGCTTACTAAAAATCCATTTGATTTAATCCTTGCAGAAAAATCCACGAAGGCTTTTTGCATTCTTTCCTCAGTTCCATATATATCAAGATGATCGGCATCTGTTGATGAGATCGTGGCAATATCCGGGGAAAGCTTTAAAAAACTCCGATCATATTCGTCAGCTTCCACCACGCAAACCTTAGTGTTATTGCTCCAAAAGTTTGTATTGTAATTAACTGATATCCCACCTAAAAAAGCAGTGCATCCGTAAGAACTGTCACGCAGTATGTGCGCTACCATTGTACTTATAGTTGTTTTGCCATGTGTGCCGGCTATACAAATATTAAATGTATCAGCAGTTATTTTTTCTAACACATCGCTGCGTTTAACTACCGTATAATTGTTCTGCCTGTAAAAAATAAATTCTTTGTGACTATTCGGAACTGCGGGTGTATAAACAATTAGCTGTGCTTGTTTATCAAGCAATTGAATTGACTCTTCATAATGTATCTTAATACCTTCATTCTCCATTTGCTTTGTTAAGCGAGTTGAGGTTTTATCATAACCAGAAACATAAATGCCTTTTGTGTTAAAGTACCTTGCAATAGCGCTCATGCCAATGCCACCGATGCCTATAAAATAAATTCTCGATATGCTTTTTATTTCAATCAATTTACTGCAGCGGTTTTAAATGTTTGCGCATCCATATATTGAAGAATTTCATCAGCAATTTTTTTATCAGCATGCTGTTTGCCCATCTTTGTAATATTTTGTTTTAACTCAAGAGACAAAGAATTATCGTTTAGGGTATTCAATATTGCATCCATGAGTTTCGCTTCAACCTCACTGTCGTTTATTACAATCGCTGCTCCTTTTTTCTCGAGAGCTGTAGCATTTACCATCTGGTGATTTTCAGCAGCAAATGGATAAGGAACAAATATTACCGGCTTTGCTGCAATACATAATTCGGCTATAGCCATTGCGCCGGCCCGTGAAACCACCACGTCAGCAGCGGCGTAAGCGTATTCCATTTTATTTATAAACGCGTTTGTCCATATCGAGGCGTTCTCTTCTTCAACTGTTGCAGCTGCATACGCATATGAATTACCTGTTTGCCAAATCAGCTGCAAATTGTTTTCTTTAAATACCTGGATATTTTTGGCTATAGCGTCATTTATACTCTTGGCTCCAAGGCTGCCACCTGTTACCAACACCGTTTTAAGCGATGGGCTTAATCCGAAAAATTCCAACGCCTCGCTTCTTATTATGTTTGATTCAGAAAAGATATTACGTACCGGATTCCCTGTCACTACCAATTTCTTTGATAAGAAATACTGATTCATTCCTTCCGATGCTACAAATATTTTGGTGGCCCTTTTCCCTAATATGATATTGCTTCTGCCAGGCAAAGAATTGCTTTCAAGGATAAATGTTGGAATGCCCCGGGTTTGCGCCAGTCTTACAACTGGGAAGCTTGAATAACCTCCCACTCCAATTATAATATCCGGCTTAAAGTTTCTTAAGATTCCGGTTACCTGTAAAAAACTTTTCAGCAGTTTGAATGGTAAGGTGATATTCTTCAAAATATCGCTTCGATTATAGCCGGCGATATATAGTCCAACAATCTTATATCCTGCTTCCGGAACTTTTTGCATTTCCATTTTCCCTGTTGCTCCTACAAATAAAATCTCTATACCGGGCTGTTGTTCTTTTAATGCATTAGCAATTGCAATGGCCGGAAATATGTGCCCGCCGGTGCCACCTCCGGCTATGATAACCCTGTGATTTAAACCAACAGGTAATGGTAATGTTTGAAGAGATTGTATGTATGCTTCTGTTGTCATTTCTAATCCTTAACTAATTTTATTTAGTTTACTCTTGCACTTTTTATAAGAAGAGATTTAAATATTCCGTGGCGTTTTTTGGTGATCATCTTAGTCTAACTTTCTTTTGTATTATTTACAGCAACAGGAATGTGTTCTCCTTCTGCCTGCTCTACATTTCGCGACACACTTAAAATGATTCCGATTGCAAAACAAGTAAACCATAATCTGCTTCCACCCATGCTCACTAATGGTAGTGTTACACCCGTTGTTGGAAAAAGGTTAACATTAACACCCATATTTACCATAGCCTGTATTACCAGTGTAAAGCTTAGTGCCACCGCAAGAAAAGCCCCAAAGGCATAAGGGCATCGCCTGAAAAGCCTGATACTTCTAAATAAAAACAGCAGGTAAATAAGTATGATAATTATACCTCCTATTAGCCCATACTCTTCGATAATAATGGCATAAATAAAATCACTGTAAGGATGTGGTAAAAAATTTCTTTGCTGGCTTTTTCCAGGCCCTTTGCCAAGTATGCCGCCAGTTGCAATTGCAATTTTAGCCTGTTGAACCTGGTACGATTCATCGGCCTTATCTGCGTACATAAAATCCTGCACACGTCTTATCCATGTTGGCATTCTTCCAAATGTAAGCACCGAGGGCAACTCTTTTGATTTGTGCTCTTGTCTATCATAGTAATGTGTAGCTATTAAAATAATAAATAACAGCGGCAACATTACTGAGCCTACCACCAAAACAATATGCCTCGTATTTATCCTTCCTATAAACATCAGCATTAAGCTAATGCCACCCGTTAATAGTGCGGTAGATAAGTTAGCCGGCGCAATCAGGCCACAAATAATAAATACCGGGATGATTAAGGGAAGAAACCCTTTCTTAAAATCTTTAATCACATTTTGCTTCCTGCTGAGTTGCCTGCTTATATACATAAAGAGGGCAAGTTTTGCAAGGTCTGATGTTTGAAATGTCATATTAATGACCGGCAGCTTTATCCACCTGCTTGCATCGTTTATGCTGCTCCCAAATTTTAAAGTATAAATTAAAAGCGGCACAGATACCAGGAACAAAATAGTTGCCACCCTTGAATATAACGTGTAATTAACCCGATGAGCAAAATATATAATAAGCACTCCAAGAACAATAAACGCAATTTGTTTAAACAGGTAGCTTTCTGTGCTTTTATTCATTTTATAAGCAAGTGAACCAACACTGCTGTACACAACAAGAATGCTTACCAGTGTAAGTACGATTACAATTGCCCAAATCACTTTATCTCCTTTTGTGCGGTTTAAAAAATTTTCACGCATGCCGGGAAACGCAGAAAATTCAGATGTTGGAATGTGTTGTGTTTCACTCATAAAATGATCTCCATCTAATCATCTTCCTTAAGATGATACCTATTCTCCTCTCCTATATGGAGAGGTTAGGTGAGGATTTATAAATCTTTTACAGCTTCTTTAAACTGTTTACCCCTGTCTTCATAATTTTTAAAAAGATCAAAACTTGCACATGCAGGAGAAAGCAATACTACATCACCGCTACTTGCAAAGTGGAAAGCTGACTGCACTGCATCCTTTGCGTTACTTGTGTTTACAATCAGTTCCACCTGGTTACCAAATGCCTCATGAATCTTCCTGTTATCTACGCCCATGCAAACGATTGCTTTCACCTTTTCCTTTACGAGATCTTTAATTAATGAATAATCATTGCCCTTATCAATACCGCCCAGGATTAATATTACTGGCTTCATCATGCTTTCTAATGCATACCATGTGCTGTTTACATTAGTCGCCTTACTATCATTTATAAATTCAATACCTCTTATGTTTGCCACATTTTCCATACGGTGCTCGAGACTTTCAAATGTCTGTACCGCTTCCCTTATCTTTTCCTTTCTGATATCCATAACAACGGCTGCAAGGCCTGCTGCCATTGTATTATATTGATTGTGTTTCCCTTTAACAGCGAAGTCTTCAACACTCATTGTTACTTCTTCCTGCTGCCATTTTAAATGCATTTTTGCGTCTGAAATGTAAGCTCCCTGTGGTAATTGATCATTCATAGTATATGGTAATAAATTTGCTCTTATTAAAAATTGGTTTAGGTATTTCATTGTTATATTATCATCAAGGCAATAAATTAATACATCATTTTCGGTTTGGTTCTTTGTTATGCTGAACTTGCTTTTTATATAGTTTTCAAATTTGTTTTCATACCTGTCTAAATGATCTTCAGAAATATTAGTAAGAATAGCTATATCCGGCTTAAATTGTTTTATATCGTCTAATTGAAAAGAACTTATCTCTGCTACATAAACATCTTTTGGATCTACGGCAATCTGCCTTGCAAAAGAGTATCCGATGTTCCCCACTAAAGCACAACTTATACCAGCGGTTTTAAGAATGTGATAAGCCATTGCTGTTGTAGTGCTTTTACCATTGCTGCCTGTTATAGCCACAATCCGGCTTTTACTTTTATACCTGTGCGCAAATTCTATCTCACTAATTATCCCGATATTTTTTTCCCTTATCCTTTTTATAATGTCTTTCTCTTCGGCAATGCCGGGACTCTTAATAATTTCATCAGCACTCAAAATCTTTTGCTGATCATGCGCTCCCTCTTCAAATTCAATATTATTATCAAGCATCTCAGTTTTAAACGAGTGTTGAATTACACCTCCATCGCTCACAAAAACGTTATAATGCTTCTGCTTTGCAAGGAGGGCTGCGCCAACGCCACTTTCACCTGCGCCTAAAATCACTAGCTTTTTTTCATTCATTATTATTTAAGCATTTAACAATAAAAAGGCTCTTCAACAGTATAGAACTTAATGGGTTTAAAATTTTTTTCACAGATTTGGATTTCATTTAAGTTTCTAAACAAGTACTAATCGTTTTCAAAAAAGGATATCAGGGTTTTTCAGGAATTCATTTACTATCTTAATTTTAATGTTACTATTGCAAATACTACAGACAAAATTGTTACGACCCAAAATCTAACTGCAATCTTACTCTCATGGTAACCCTTCTTCTGAAAATGATGATGTAACGGACTCATTAAAAAGATCCTCCTGCCTTCACCATATTTCCTCCTGGTGTATTTAAACCATGTTACCTGTATCATTACGCTTAAAAGCTCTACCAAAAACACAAAGCAAAAAATGGGTATCAATAATTCTTTACGCACTATTATTGCGAGTGATGCAATTATTCCTCCCAGGGCCAGGCTGCCGGTGTCACCCATGAAAGCCTGCGCCGGGTAAGCATTGTACCAAAGAAACCCAACACATCCACCAACAAATGCCGCAATAAAAATAGAAAGCTCGCTTAAGTTAGGTATGTACATTATGTTGAGGTAATCCGCAATACGCTCATCACTGCTAACAAAAACAAATACTCCAAGACATAACCCGATAATAGCGCTTACGCCCGTTGCCAAACCGTCTAATCCATCCGTAATATTTGCACCATTTGAAACGGCTGTAACTATAAAAATTACTATCAGTATATAAATTATGTAGGTATATCTTTCCATACTTTCCGGCAACAACCTTGCATAATTAAATTCATGCGTTTTTACAAATGGTATGGTAGTAATAGGAGTTTTAACCGTTACAAACCGGTGACTTATCCCGTTTGACATTACAGTATCTTCCTTCATTTTTCTTTCTCCCCTTTTAAGTTTCCATTGTGCATCATTTTGCTCGGAAACGATTTCTCTTTTAACCACCACGTTGTCGTTAAAGTATAAAGTTGAACCTATGATTATACCTAACATAACCTGTCCAAAAACTTTAAACTTTCCTGCCAATCCATCTGCATCTGTTTTTTTATAATCAATTCCTTTTGTTCTTGCAATACGCTTTGCTTTTATTTTTAAGTAATCATCAACAAAGCCAATAACACTTAGCCAAACCGTACTTAACAGCATCAACCTTACATACACTTTAGTTAAATTGGCTAATAATAATGTTGGTATTAGTATAGCCAATATTATGATTATACCGCCCATTGTAGGAGTGCCCTTCTTTTCTTTTTCTCCTTCCAGACCTAACTCCCGGACCGATTCTCCAATTTGTTTTTTTTTAAGATAGCTTATCAATTGTTTCCCAAACACGGTTGCAATTGCCAAAGACATGAGCACCGCTAACAACAACCGAAAAGTAATGAACTGAAAAAGCCCGCTGCCCGGAAATTTTATTTCATTTCTTGTAAACCAATCAAATAAGTGATACAGCATAATATCTATTGCCGATTTGCGATTTACAATTTTTCGATTCGTTGTTTTGCATTACGTGTTAGTTCCTTGTTATTTATCCATTAACTCAAACATCTCCATCAGTACTGCTTTATCATCGAAAGGATATTTAATTCCTTTAATTTCCTGGTATTTTTCATGGCCTTTTCCCGCTACTAAAAGAATGTCTTCTCTTTTAGAAAGACGAACCGCAGTCCTTATGGCTTCTTTTCTGTCTGCAATTGATATATACTTTTTTCTAACTGTTATGCTAACACCATTCTCCATTTGTTTTAAAATATCAGCCGCATCTTCACTCCTTGGATTGTCAGAAGTAAAAATTACCTTATCACTATGTTCGCAGGCAACTTCGGCCATTACCGGCCTTTTAGCCTTATCCCTGTCGCCGCCGCAACCCACTACCGTTATTATTTTTTCCTGTGCTTGTCTTACTTTTTTTATTGTTGCTAAAACATTTAATAAGGCATCAGGAGTATGTGCATAATCCACTATTCCAATTACCTTTTCTTTGGGAGATACAACATGGTCAAACCGTCCTTCTGCGCCGGTTAAATTGCTAAGAATTTGCAAAACAGTAAGCTTATCTTGTCCCAAACAAATAGCTGCAGCATATACTGCTAAAAGGTTATAGGCATTAAAAGCTCCTATAAGTTTGAAGTGCACATCTACATCATTTATATTAAGTAATAAACCCATTAAACTGTTATCAAGTATTTTACCTTTAAAGTCAGCCATAGTTTTAAGGCTGTATAAATACTTTTTTGCAGCTGTGTTTTGCAACATTACCAGGCCACGTTTATCATCGGCATTACTAATGGCAAACGATGATGAGGGAAGGTTATCAAAAAAGGTTTTTTTAACCCTGATATATTCATCAAAGGTTTTGTGATAATCTAAATGATCGTGGGTGATATTGCTGAATATACCGCCTGCAAAATGCAAGCCTTCAATGCGGTGTTGATGCAGCGCATGAGAGCTAACCTCCATAAAAACATGCGTACAACCATTGCTAACCATTGTTGCTAACAAGCTGTTTAAACTTATGCTGTCTGGTGTTGTATGTGTAGCTTCAAAAACTTGCTCACTAATTTTAATTTGAACGGTGCTTATTAATCCACAAGTGTATCCAAGAGAAGAAAACAATTTATATAAAAGTGTTGCGATGGTAGTTTTTCCATTAGTGCCAGTAACACCCGTTAACTTTAATTTTTCCGAAGGTTTACCATAAAAATTATGAGCCATAATGCCTGCTGCAGCTGCGCTGTTCTCAACAACTATAAATTGCACCGCCTCATTTTCATCACCTGGTAATTGTTCACAAACAATTACTGAAGCGCCTGCATGGATTGCATTATTTATATAGTTATGACCGTCAGCATTACTTCCCCTGATGGCAATAAAACATGATCCAAAACTTACTTTGGCTGAATTAATTTGCAGATCGGTGATCTCACTAACAGGCTTTCCCTTTACAGTGCGAATTGCTACTTTATACAATATTTCATTCAGATTAACCATCATTTCAATTGTATCTTTATTATTTGACCTTTATTAAAACTTGTACCTGCAGCAATTGACTGATACATAACTTTCCCTCTGCCTGCAGCTGTTACATTAAGGCCTGAATTTTCTAACAAGTAAACGGCATCTTTTAAACCAAGACCGCTAACATCAGGCATTATGTTCTCCGGCTGTGATACCAAAGATTTGACTATTGCTTTG
>CAXSEB010000027.1:0-13115 GCA_964235805.1 uncultured Chitinophagaceae bacterium
ATAGAAGCTTTACATCAGCGGGTTACTTTACAGCAGGTAACTATTTATTCGTTTGTAATAATGCCAAATCATTTTCACGCTATATGGCAGCTTCATGATGGCATAGATAAAACAAATTTTCAAAGAGACTTACTGAAATTTACAGCGAGGAGCATTTTGAAGTTTATGTTTATGAACGATGATCCCTTACTTGAAAAGCTAAAGGTTAAAGCCGCAGATAGAAAATACCAGGTGTGGGAAAGAAACTCATTAAGTATTGATGTTTTTACAAAGGAATTCTTTGTTCAGAAGCTGAATTACATTCATAACAATCCGCTACAATATAAATGGAAGCTTGCTGAATTTCCTGAACAATACATATATAGCAGTGCTTCATTTTATGACACAGGTAAGGATACATTTGGTATTTTGAAGGATTATGCTGATTGATTTTTGTTGGTCAGCGACCAACAAAGGCGGCGGGCAGCGACCAACAAAGGCATAGCGACCAACAAAGGCAGCTGAGGGACCTTTATTTAAAATCTATCTCTTCCTTTTCTTCTAACGTGCCTTTACCGGATAGTTCGTTCATCATACTTATCACATGATCCATCTTAAGCTTTAGCTGCATAACTTCAGCTTGCGATTTCAGGTTTACCTGGTACTCAATTTCTCCGCGTATGCGGTCGCTTTCGGCCTGGCGGCGCTGGCTGCTAAGGATTAATATAGTGAACAGGAAAGAAGTTAAGGTAAAAATGAAGCCTAATAAAAAGAAGGTAGGCGGCCTGTCAATAAAATCTATTTCTTCATGCGTATATCGTTTAAAAAGAAAAGCCTGCACTGCAATCCATACAGCTATAAACAATAAACAGCCAGCGAAAAAGGCTGCACTGGTAACCACTTTAGCCAGTTTATCAACCAATCGCCGGAAGGGAGTTCTATCTTCTTCTAACTTATCATTTACGTTTATGATGCCCCGCAGCCTGGTGGTGCTTACCCGCAGGCGCTGCGAAAGAACCGTCATGAATGTGCGGCAAATGAGAGGATGCTTAACCAAAAAATCGTAGAACGTACGGCGATCGAGAGTGAGCAAAACTGTTTCGGTTAAGGCACGGGCAGTTGCTGTATGAGGGCCGCCATCTATCAGGGATAGTTCTCCAAAAAAATCACCTGCTTTTAATTTACCAAGAAAAATATCTCCACCTTCTTCATCGGTATAACTTATTTGCACATGGCCGCTCTCCACAATAAATAGACAATCGTCGCCGGGTTCATCCATCCAAAAAATATGCTTGTTTGCATCAACTGTAACACGTTCCAAGGTATTGCCCAGCTCATCAAGTGCCTCGCTGTTTAAGTCGGCAAAAAGCGGTATTTTCTTTAAAAAATTATGATCCATTTATTGTGTGTTATTAAAACCAGTATACTATGTAATGCCGGGCTGATAAATTTAAATAAATTAAGGCGGTTGTTGCTTTATAATTTCTAAAATTTCTTATATGCACAACAATATAATCAGTTTAAAAGCATTTGGTAAGTGGTAACCCGTTTATAAAAATTAATATATAGTAAAAATTAAAAGTAGTTTGTGCAACACAGTTACAGCGTGAATCGTAACTATTCAATAGTACTAAGAAAAGCACATTTTATAACGACCTTGTTTTGCTCGGCCGAAAGGTGAGTGGTGAACCGGAGGATTTTAATTATTGATTTTCTTAATAAGATCTTCTTCAAATACAATTATCTATCAGCCTGAATAGATTACTTTATTACATTTGGCATTATTAATCAAAGGGCATGAAGATCAAAATAATCGCAATTATAATTTGTGTGGGTTTGTTTAATTTCTCCTGCAAAAAAGAAGATAAGAACGACAGCAAACGTAAAATAGATGTGTCTGCCATTACCGAAAGAGACTTTTTAGGAAACAACACCGGAACTGTTGATAACACTGATTGGACAGCGGATGACTATTGGATAAGTGATGAAGCGACCCTGTTTGAGTTGCCTTCTTCTTCACAATTGGCCGGTACAAAAAAAGCTGCTGACATTAATATTTTCGCCTATCCAAACCCGGTTGGGTCTACTGTAATTATATACTTTAATGCCACTGATGTTACCTTGCTGCAAATAGTGATAACTGATGATGTGCTTTCAGTTAAAGACAGGTATTTCTTTACAACAAAAGCTGGTAGCAACCCTTTACAAATAAATTTTGATCCGGCTAAATATGCCAACAAAACCAATTACAGGGTGTATTATTCATTTTACAGCCAGGCAGATGGATTGTACTTCAAAGGTCATGGAGATATAAGGATAAGCAGGTAATGAATGATGACTATAATGAGTAAAAGTTTGCTTAGGCCTATGTACCAAAAGCAAAAATCTTCACGGCTAAAGCCGGTAAATACTTAGCTTCACACTATCACAATAATTACTTTCAACAATTTGCTATATGAAATTATTTGTCTCCGTTTGCGCCATTACAATTACGCTGCTTTGCTGCAGCGCATTTACGCTTAACAAAAAAGCCCGCTGGATATCATTGTTTGACGGAAAATCGCTAAACGGCTGGAAGGTGGGTGAAAATGCCGGCACGTTTACAGTGGAAGATGGAAAAATAGTGGCGCACGGAGAAACGGCGCATTTGTTTTATGATGGTAATGTAAAGCAACACAACTTTAAAAACTTTGAATTTAAAGCAAGAGTTATGACAACACCGGGATCTAATTCCGGCATTTACTTTCATACAGCCTACCAGGAAAGTGGCTGGCCTGCAAAAGGCTACGAAGTGCAGGTAAACAACTCTCATACTGACTGGCGCAGAACGGGAAGCCTGTATTCAGTTGAAGATGTGAAAGAGGTACACGTAAAAGATAACGAGTGGTTTACTGAATATGTAATGGTGAAAGGGAAAAGAGTGATCATTAAAATAAATGACAGTACTGTGGTTGATTACACAGAACCTGAAAATGTTCAGCGGCCCGCTGATATGGCTGGTCGTGTTATATCAAACGGTACGTTTGCATTGCAAGGCCACGATCCTAAGAGCAAAGTATATTTTAAAGAGATATTGGTAAGGCCTCTGCCTGATTAATTTCATGGTAATTGCAAATAAATCGGTTCAGTTTATTTTATTACTTTTATAACGAGAAGAGAACATGAAACATTTCTTCACTTTCATAATTGTATTGGCTGTAATTGCAGGGTGTAAGCAAAAATTGTTGTCAGGAGCCGACCTGGAGAACAAGTTGAAAGAAACGATGAAGAATTACCTTGATACAACGCTTCAGCCTGGCATAAAGGTTACTGTTAAAGATCTAACTTATTACCCCGAAGTAAGCAAGAAGGTTTATATCTGCCAGTTTCATGTAAAGATGCAGTCAGCAACCCATGATACTACAGGGTCGGTAATAGCCATCATCTCAAACGACTTTACCAAGGTAGACAGAAGGCAATAGATATGAACTTTTAGAGAGAATTGAAGATTATGAAGCCGATAAAAACAGTGCATTAATTTAAGTCGTCTTCAATCAACGCCTCATCAAATTCCCATAACGTTAAACTGCCTTTTGCACCGATGGGTGTTTTAAATACCAAAGGTTCTTGCAGCAACCATGCAAAGCGGCCGGGTGTATAATCACCAAAAGCTTTTTCTTCCATGGTAAGCTTATTCATAATCTCGTCACTTGCATAAGAGAGTGTTCCTGTGCCTATTCTTAACACATCAGTTAGTATAACCTTACCAATTATATATCCAAAGGGCAGTTGTTTAAAATCAGCAATGTGTTTTTTAAATGGTGGCTCGTTCGCAAATATTTCTCCTGCCTTTCCTTTAGATGCATGTATAAGCAACGGACCACGGTACGCAGTTGACCATGATCTTGTTTCAATTTGCTTAGCACCTGATACAACAAGTGTTGCCCATGGCTGAAGAAGAGAAAGAACTTTCATTTAATAGCCTGAAAAGTTATTTGGGATTCTGTTGCAGGTGGTAGTGCTTTGCGTACCGCTGGTGCTACAATATTTCCAAATAGTTCTATTGCGTGCATCATTTGCTTGTGGGGCAAAGTGCCTACACTAAATTGTACCATAAACCGTGTGTTAGCAAACAGCTCATGTTCATATAAGATCTTATCAATTACCTGCTGGGGGCTGCCTACCAGTAATGCTCCTTCGGGGCTACGCATAAATTCAAACTGCTCACGTGTAGTTGGTGGCCAGCCACGTTCACGACCTATCTTGCTCATTACATGCGCATATACAGGAAAAAATTCGTCCGCCGCTTTTTTGGAATCATCAGCAATATAAGCGTGTGAATTAATGCATAGTTGCAACGTTGAAATATCGTGACCAGCTTTTTTATATTCATCACGATAGTATAATGTATGAGGCACAAACTGGTTTGGCGTGCCACCGATAATTGCAATGGTAAGCGGCAGCCCCATGGTTGCTGCACGTAAAACAGATGCAGGAGTGCCGCCTATTGCAACCCATATTGGCAATTTGTGCTGGAAAGGCCTCGGGTATACACCAAGATCCTTTATAACTGCTCTGTGTTTCCCTTTCCAGGATACCATTTCCTGCTCATTTAAAGCTACAAGCAGTTTCAGCTTTTCATCAAAGAGAGTATCATAATCATTAAGATTATAACCGAACAAAGGGAAAGATTCAATGAAAGATCCGCGGCCCGCCATAATCTCGGCTCTGCCGCCAGATAACAAATCCACCATTGCAAATTGCTGAAACACCCGTACAGGATCATCAGAGCTTAATACACTAACCGCACTGGAAAGTTTTATGTTCTTTGTTTTTACAGCCGCCGCTGCCAAAACCGTAGCAGGTGAGGAAACCAAAAAATCAGGACGGTGATGTTCGCCTATTGCAAATACATCAAGCCCTAACTGATCCGCAAGTTCAACTTCTTGCATCAGGTTTTGCATACGTTGGTATGCAGAGATCGTTTCACCTGTAAGGGGATCTGGTGTTAATTCTACAAAAGTACTTATGCCTAATTCCATGCAGGCAAAAGTAAGCGGAGATAGGTTAATTAGCCCTGTTTTATAAACCTATTCTTTAAAATGAAAATCTTTTGCAACCTCAACTTACCGTAAGTTCGCATCTTCTCTGTTTATTGTTTTATGATAAGGAATTTTATTTCGTTTATCCGTAACAGGTCTGTGTTTGCAGTGGGTTTCCTGTTTGCTACCTCAAGCCTTTTATTCGCCATTTGGGTGGCTGCTATACCCGGCATAAAGGCAAGGCTTGGCTTTACTGACGGCAGTCTTGGCCTTTCATTATTGCTTTCGCCCTTTGGTGCAATTACAGGCATGTTGCTATCAACCCGGGTGTTTAGTAAAATTTCTGTTGGCAGGTGGATGTTTACAGGTTACCCGATCATGTGTGTAATAATGATGCTGCAAATTAATTCGGTTAACCGGCTTATGTTCTGGGTATGCCTTTATTGTTTTGGAACCATTAGTTTTTTAAATGGAGTATCTGCAAATGCCACAGTAAACCTGATGGAAAAGAAACAGAACAGGCTGCTGATGAGCACCTGTCATGGTATGTACAGCCTTGGCGGCGCAGTAAGTGCCGGTATTGCTGCTTTATTGTTTTCAGTTCACATTCCATCAGGCTGGCAAATTGTGATGGTGGCATTTGTAATTCTAATTGTTATTATTTCTAATAAGAATTATCTACTTGCCAATGCTGACATCATTCACTCAAGGTCAGGCGTTAAATTGCCTTCGTTAACCATACTTGGTATTTCGTTTATCTGCATGGTTAGTTTTATGGCTGAAGGTTGCGTTGCAGACTGGAGTGCCATTTATTTTAAAGAGATATTATTTGCGCCTAAAGCTTTGATAAGCCTCGGCTATGCCGGGTTTTCAATAGCCATGACGGTGGGAAGATTAAACGGTGACACGCTTATACAAAAACTTGGCAGTAAAAATGTGGTTATTACCGGGAGCTTGTTTGCAGCAACGGGTTTCTTAATAGTAATTACATCGCCGGTAATTTTAATTGGTATATTGGGGTATATAATGGTTGGTCTTGGCTGCTGTTGTATTGTGCCTGTTTTGTTTAGGGCCTCGGCTAACATACCAGGCGTAAGCACAGTCGAAGGATATGCAATGATAACTACCGGTGGATTGATCGGCTTTCTTACAGGGCCGTCTGTTATAGGGTTTATCTCTGAACACGCAAATCTCTCAAAGGCATTGTCATTGCTAATAGTAATGCATTTGCTTGCTGCATACGTTGCCTGGAAAAACCCTTTTATATCAAACAAAGAACCAACAACGAATGCTTCACTTTCGTATGATGAGCAGATCTATTAGGAAAGTTTATGCAATGATGTGTTATATGTTTAAATGATTATTGTTATTATATCTTAAAGAAACGTTTAAAATAATTTACAATGCAGAGAAGAACATTTATTAAAAATACAGGCCTGGTTACCGCCGGTGTAACCATAGGCGGCACGTCAGCTCTAAGCGCAGGTTTGGCAAAGCCGGTAAATAAACTGCCCAAATGGAAAGGCTTTAACTTGCTGGATTTCTTTTCACCTAATCCAAAATCAGATAATCTTACCACTACAGAAGACCATTTAAAATGGATGCAGGATTGGGGATTTGATTTTGTAAGGTTGCCGATCGCTTATCCTTATTATCTAAAAATAGACCGCACCAAAAACATTACGCCACAGGAAGTTTATAACATAGATGAGCGAGCCGTTGACCGTATTGACAGCCTTGTGACAATGGCACATAAATTTGGAATGCACACAAGTATAAACCTGCACAGGGCTCCGGGTTATTGTATAAATGCAGGTTTTCATGAGCCCTATAATTTATGGAAGGATACTGAAGCGCAGGATGCTTTTAACTTTCATTGGGCTATGTGGGCAAAGCGGTATAAAAATGTATCGTCTAAAAAGATAAGTTTTGATTTGGTGAATGAGCCAAGCATGAGGGATGATATGAACGATCAGCATTCTAAATCAGGGCCGGTACCCGGGGAGGTTTACCGCCTTGTTGCTAAACGAGCCATGGAAACCATACAAAAAGAAAACAAAGAGCACCTGGTAATTGCAGACGGTAATAGTGGCGGTAACATGGTAATTCCTGAACTTGCAGACCTTAGCATTTCACAGAGTTGCCGGGGTTATTATCCACACCAGATATCTCATTACAAAGCACCTTGGGCAAATAAAGATATTGAACACTTGCCGGACCCGAAATGGCCGGGGCAGGTAGGTGATGAATATTTAAGCCGTGAAAAGCTTGAGACATTTTATAAGCCCTGGGCCGATCTTGTGAATAAAGGTGTGGGTGTACATTGCGGTGAATGCGGCTGTTACAACAAAACACCGCATGATGTTTTTCTTGCATGGTTTGGTGATGTATTGGATATACTTTCAAAAAATAATATTGGCTTTGCGATCTGGAACTTTATTGGCGACTTTGGAGTGTTAAACTCGGGCCGCTCTGACGTGGCTTATGAAGACTGGCATGGTGAGAAATTAGACCGCAAATTTTTAGATCTGTTAAGAAAGTATTAGGCGCAATTTGTAAGCTTCCAGGTTCTGACGGTACTATTGCCGATATCTTTTTTTCTCTCTTACAAAGCTTGTATTTATAATTGACGAGCAAGGCATATTTATTGTGTCAGGTTCTTACCACATTTATTATTTAAAAATTATACAACCATGAAAAGAGTAGCAATCTTAACAGAAAACGGATTTGAAGAGTCTGAGCTTACCAGCCCAAAAAAAGCAATGGAAGAAGCAGGAATAAAAGTTGACATTATATCACCACAAAAAGAAAAAGTAAAAGGATGGAATCATGATCACTGGAGCATTGAGCTTCCTGTGGATGTAAATATATCGTTGGCCAACACCGATGATTATGATGCTCTTATGATACCTGGTGGTGTTATGAATCCAGACAAAATGAGAGCTAATAAAGAATGCGTAAGTTTTGCAAGGGAGTTTATGCAGACCGGCAAGCCCGTTGCTGCCATTTGTCACGGCCCGCAATTACTGATTGAAACAGGATTGCTTAGCGGCCGCCACATGACAAGCTTCTCCTCTATAAAAACAGATCTTATTAATGCCGGCGTTAATTGGGAGGATGAAGAAGTGATAGTGGATAAAGGTTTAGTTACCAGCCGCAGCCCGGAAGATTTGGAGGCGTTTAATAAAAAGCTGTTGGAAGAAATAAGAGAAGGTGCGCATGAACCTGCATAGTTGTAGTATCATTAAAAACCCCGCTTTACCGGGGTTTTTAATTTCAGTAATAATTTAAAAGATATTTAGTGTTGCCCATGTGAGGAATCTGCACCCATATTTCTCTCAGGATTAACGTTAGGATTTCGTGATGAATCAGTAGAGAAAGGTGGCCTCATGCCGCCCTGGGGGGCCATATTACCGGGAGGATTGCCCATATTTCCTCCACGCATTCCTTCAGCTTTTGTTGCCGGATGACCCTGGCCATGATGGCATGTATAACAGGTTATGGCTTGTATTGCTGCATTGTTTTTATTCTCCGAATCTTTGAAAAACTTCTTGTTTATTTTAGCGTTCATGCGCATCATTGAACGGGCCACGTTTTTGTTAGGATTTGCATCGCTTGCAAAGTCCATTGATTTTGCTGCCTCATTTCTTACATGGCAAAAGGTGCATCTTTCACCAACCGAAGTGGCAAAGAAATGCATAACGCTATCCATCTGCTGCTTGCTAATATTCTTTTTTAATATTTTTAAATTTTTATAATTTGGCTCGTCCGCAGTTATAAATGCAAGTGATGCTGCTATAAAACTTATGCATGCAGCAAGTATTAAAATAGATCTCCTCATGTGTATAATTTTATCTAAAATATTAAATACAAGCGGAATAAAAAAAATAAACTATCCAAAAAAATTTAGAAACCTTGGTTATATGAATGCAAAAGGTTTGTCAAGTTATGTTTACAATCCTGGAATCATCTTGTATAACATGGAATAGCAACCTGTTAATTTCTATAACTTCATTACATATTTTTGTTTCTTAACCAACTATCTTCAATTCAAAATGAAAGCTTGTTTTATAATCTATATTTTTTCATTTTTAATTATCGATACATGCAATGCACAAGTACCGGTTAGCAAAGAACCACGCCACCACAATGTTTTTCAGAATCAATTTGTACGTGTATTAGATGTTCATGTTGTACCAGGTGATACGACACTATTTCACAAACACCAGATACCGTCTGTTTTTGTAGTATTAAGCAATGCTAAATCCGGGTCTGAATTGATTAGCGATGGTACAACAACGAACGCTCCCGCTACTTATGGAAATATTTGGTTTGACGGATTTTATTTAAAGCCACGCATACATCGTGTTTGGAACAACGATACCATTGAATTTCATGTAATGGATATTGAACTTTTAGATACGATTAATAAAGAAATAAATGCGCCACTGCAGCAGAAATCTATCAGCATGTTGTTTAATGAAAAGCCCGTGATAACTTACACTTGCACTTTAAATAGTCATTCAACAACAAATATAAATGGAAGGAAGAACCCAATGGTTGTTATAAGCCTCACTGATAATGATGGCGAAGTAACTATTAACGATAAATTATTTAAACAAAAGGGAGATTTCATTTTTATACCCGCGGGTAATAAAAATGTTTACATTAACAAAGGCACAGGCAAGGCTCAATTAGCAATACTTGAATTGAAATAATAGTTAAATAACAGAGCTTCTACAAACTTGCGTTATTTAAGAAACAATTCTTTTTAAGCAATCTCTTTCCACCTACTTTCTTTAGCACTTTCAAAGATAGCATCTATTACTTTCATGTTATTTACTGCATCATGCAGATCAGTAGGAACAGGTGTATCATTCAGTATTGCTTTTGAAAAGAGATCTCCCTGGAGAGTATATTGATCTACAGGTTCAAAAGTAATTTCCTGTGTACCGGCATTTGTGTAAAGCCATATCCTGGTGGCTTTATCAGGTGGAGCATTAAAAGGAATTTCGATCTCTATACGTCCATTGGTGCCTAGAATGTTTACCCGCTGGTATGGCGCTAATTGTGTTGAACAGGTAAAGGATGATGTGCCGGTTGAGAAATCCAGTATCCCTGATGCAATACGGTCTGTTTGTAATTCAGGATCATATTTAATTGCGGCGGATACACGTTGTGGCTCTCCTCCAAACAAAAACCTGGAAAGGGAAATACAATAACATCCAATATCCATCATTGCGCCTCCCCCAATATCTTTTTGATTGCGTATATTTTTGGGATCAGCATTATAATAGGTAAAAGCAGAATGAATGGTTTTCAATTCGCCGATAGCGCCCTGCTTAACCAGTTTATGCGCCTGTTGCCATTGAGGATGAAAGCGGTACATAAAAGCTTCCATCACTTTAAGATGAGGCTTATTAGCTGCAGCTGTTAACAACTGCATTGCCTCCGCTGATGAAAGAGCTATTGGTTTTTCACACAGCACATGCTTGTTTGCTTCTATAGCTTTTAAAGCATATGCTACATGCAGGTGATTAGGTAAGGGTATATAAACAGCATCTATTTCTGTATCATTTAATAATTCCTGATAAGAGCCATAGGCTTTTGGTATGCTTAAATTAGCGGCTTGTGTTTTAGCATTACCAAGGTCACGGGATGCAATAGCAACAACATCACTAAACTCCCCTGATTGCATTGCAGGAATTACTTTTTCACGACCGATTTTAGCAGTGCTTAGTATTCCCCAACGAACTTTGTTCATGTGTTTAATTTGAGAATACAATGTAGCAATTAATATTAAGTCCCTTTAGCCGCAAGTGATATTCAATATTGTGTAGAATTAGTTGAGTAGAATAAAAACATAAAAGCGAAGGCTTAATCTCTGTTTTTTTTGGGATGCAGGCGCAATATTATGTGTATTGCAATAAGAAGTTCAAAGACAATTTCTTTAACTATCATAAGGGTGGATTTACTTAATACAAACGTGTGTGGTACAAGATTATTATGCTGTATTTTTAAGGCTCATTATTCTTTTTGCATCACGATGCTAAAGGATTAGCACATTCTTGCTGGTTAAAATTTTTGGTAGATCATTATTTTATAAAATAGTAAATTATGTTAATGCGCATAAAGATTTTGCAGGCTTATCTTTATTTATCGTTATTGATACTTCCTTCAGCGATGTCCGCACAGGAAAAACCACTGGTAATTCCTTTATGGAGTAATGGTGCGCCGGGCTTTGAAAGCCGGAGAAACGAACCTGAGCAGGCACAGGATTATTGGGTTAAGAACATACACAATCCATCTATTACGGTGTATCTTCCGCCAAAAGAGAAGGCAACCGGCGCTGCTGTTATCATTTGCCCAGGTGGTGGCCACCGGCTGCTTGTTTACACTGCTGAAGGTATTGATCCTGCGGTGTATCTGAACAGCATTGGTGTTGCTGCATTTGTGTTAAAGTACCGTCTTGCACGTGAGCCAGGCTCTCCATATAAAATAGATAAAGAGCCAAGGGAAGATGCCTACAGGGCAATGAGGATGGTGAGAAGTATGGCCAACAAATTTAAAATAGATACAAACCGCGTAGGCATAATGGGGTTTTCAGCAGGAGGAGAAGTTGTTGCAGAAGTAGCATATGGTTCAGGAAGAGGAAACCAAAACGCTTTAGATATAATCGACAGAATGAATGGAAAACCGAACTTCCAGATACTTATTTACCCCGGTCCGCTTGGTGTTCCTGATACTGTACCTTCAAATGCGCCTCCCGCTTTTATGATAGCTGCTAATAACGACCAGTGCTGTTCGTTGCCGGTTATAACGTTGTTGCAAAAATACCGGGCCGCTAAGGTGCCCGTAGAGGTTCACATTTATGCTCAAGGTGATCATGCTTTTAATATGGGCTACCGTTCACCCTTTGTTACATTAAAAAACTGGCCTCAGCGCTTAGCAGATTGGATGGCTGATAATAATATCTTAGCGCCTCTAAAAAGCGAAGAACACAAATGATCAACCAAGTAATAGTTTCAGGTATTGATAATGATCAGACAGTAGGATGGCCAATCTCCCAATGAAGTCCGAAAGGATCGATTAGACGGCCTAACTTCCAGCCGTGATCTTCACCAACAGGAAACACTTCAGATGCACCGGCTTTTATTGCCTTGGCGAAAAATACCTCGGGATCAGCTACGGTTAAGATCATTCGAACAGAACCTCCGCCAACTGTTTCACCTGGATTTTTATTAATGTGATCTTGGGGAGATGAGCCACTTATCCAAAACTCTGCCCCATCAACTGAAAGTCTTACCACAACGCCTCCGTCAGGCACTTCCAAACGATAGACTTCAGTTGCGCCAAATGCAGCCTTGTAAAAATCAACTGCTCTCATACCATCATCAACTGAAAGCCATGGCGCAATTGAAGTTGCTATAGCGAGATTTTTATCACCATTTTTATTACCAGCGTTTGTCATATATCAGGTTAAATTTGATGATATTGTTGAACTTGTTTGCGGGTAAACATACAGACTATAATCTGTTCTATTTCTCTGCAGCTTCAAGATAATTCTTTAAAGCTGTATCCATAAAATATGTCCATCCTTGTAAAAAACTTTCTCTTGCAAAATCAGCACCACCTGAAGCAAAGGTTTCAATGCCCTGATGTGTTAATTCGAGCAAGGTCTTTTCATTTTGCTCAACCAGCTCAAATGTTAAAAGTGAGTCGCCTGTATAACCATCATAGCGCCAACTGTAACAAAGTTTTTCTCCTGGTATCACTTCTTTCACTTCGCATAAGTGCAGGTATTGCTTGCCATGTTCTTCACCAGCTAAAAACTGAAATCTAAAGCCCACTTCCGCTTTAAATTCCTCAATATTAAAGTACCATTTTTTCATTTCTTCTCTGTCGGTAATTGCTTTCCATACCTGGGATATTGGTGCATTGAATAATCTTTCTATAACAATAGGATTGCTGCTCATAAGATTTGTTTTTATGTTTTATTTGTTTCCATATAAGTGACGAAGCACATAGTCTTACAGCACATTATTTACCCACTTCACTTATAAGCTGTGCTACAAGTGAAGTCCAGCCGGTTTGATGGCTTGCGCCAAGGCCGTT
>CAXSEB010000028.1:0-4057 GCA_964235805.1 uncultured Chitinophagaceae bacterium
CCCGGCTTCAACCCATACAGATCATTCAACATAAAATACATAGTAAAAGCAGTGCTGGCTTAATACGAAAAGGCCTTGTTGTAGTACAGTTTACTGCTTCTGTTATATTAATAGCAGCCATACTTGTTGTGTTTCTGCAATTAAAATTTATCCGCAACAAAAACATGGGGTATAATCCTCAGAATGTAATTGCTATTAATACGGTGGCCTCCCAAACAAAAGACCAGGTAAAGGCCTGCATAAATGCACTTAAATCACAAAGTAATGTGTTGTCAGTTTTCAGTGCACAGGGCTTTCCGGGCATGGATGTAAGTGGCAGAACACTTTTAAAAGATATATATGATAAACAAGGTATAGGCATTCAGACAAATACAGTTACCAATGGTTTTGCCGATGTATTACAACTCAAACTTATCGCCGGCAAAACGTTGCCTGATGTAAAGCAGGAAAAGGACACTATAGTAGATGTGGTGCTTAATAAAGAAGCCATCAATTATCTTGGTTATACACCTGAAGAGGCCATTGGAAAAAAGGTGATTACGCAATTAGGTGATAATGCCTACATCGTTGGCGTTGTCGATAATTTTAATTTTGAATCGCTGCATAAGCCAATTGGAGCTTATGCCTTCCACAACGCAGATGGCGAAAGCAAGGATTATTTGTTGGTACGTTTCAGAACAGGCAATCTCTCTAAAAGTATGCAGCAGTTTGAAACGATTTTCAAAAGTGCTATTCCAAACGCAGCCTTTGATTATACTTTTTTAGATGAACATTTACAAACATTATACGCCGGAGAGCAAAAAATCGCAAACATAACATTCACCTTTTCACTGCTTGCCATATTCATTGCTTGTCTTGGTTTGTTTGGCCTTGCGGCTTACACTGCTGAGCAACGCACAAAAGAGATTGGAATACGAAAAGTATTGGGAGCAAGTATAAAAAGCATTACAACTTTAATCTCTAAAGATTTTTTAGCTCTTGTTTTAATTGCAGTTGTAATCGCAACGCCAGTATCATGGTGGGCTGCAAACAAATGGCTGCAGGGATTTGCCTATAGAATAAATATTGGCCCGTGGATATTTATTGTTGCAGGATTGGCAGCGGTGTTTATTGCGTTTATCACAGTAGGTTTTCAGGCGGTTAAAACAGCAATTGCAAACCCTGTAGAAAGTTTAAGAACAGAGTAAGTCTGAACTTTAGTTATGATTTTAAAAAGATAAGATTATGTTCAAAAATTATTTTAAAACTGCAATAAGGAATTTTAAAAAGAATACAATTTTTTCTTTCATCAACATTGTTGGTTTGGCAATTGGTTTAACATGCTTTGTGCTGATAGCCGTTTTTGTGTATAATGAATTGAATTACGACACTTATGCTGGTGAGGCAAAAGATATTTATCGTTTGAATTTAAATGTTACGGGTAATGGCGATATTGCTGTTTACCCGATGGTTGATTTTGCTGTTGGTGAAGGAATGAAAAATGCTTTTGCTGAAATAAAAGATTTTACAAGGTTATCGCCGTCAACTGATTTTGTACAGTATAATCACAAACAATTTAAAGAAGATAAGCTGGCTTTTGCAGATGATAACTTTTTACAAATGTTCTCTGTTCCATTGATAGAAGGAAGTAACAGAGATGCATTGGTGCAACCAAACAGCGTTGTTATTTCAAAAGCATTCGCAAAGAAATATTTTGGTGATGCAAATCCTGTTGGAAAATCGTTGACAATCGGTTTACATAATGTACTATACAAAGTAACAGGTGTGTTTAATAAAGTGCCTGATAATTCTCATTTTCATTTTGATGCATTTATAAGCCTTTCTACATGGCATGTAACAAACCCAACGTGGAGCAACCTTGGAGAGTTTACTTATTTGGAATTGAATAAAAAGGCTGATGTAAAAAAACTGGAAGCAAAATTTCCGCAGCTTGTAGCAAAATATGTTGTTCCCGAAGTACAGCATGATATGGGCGTTAGTTTAGCAGAAGCGCAAAAATCTGTGAACACATTCATATTTACGCTGCAGCCACTTACAGATATTCATCTTTACTCACATACAAAAAATGAACTGGAACCAAACGGCGATATACAATACGTTTACATCTTCGCAATATTTATTTTGTTGCTCGCTTGTGTAAATTTTACTAATCTTTCTATTGCACGTTCTGTAAAAAGAGCAAAAGAAGTTGGTGTAAGAAAAGTAATGGGCTCGGCAAAATTTCAATTGATAAAACAATTTCTTTCGGAGTCGGTATTGATGAGTTTTTGTTCGATGCTGCTAGCAATTGTTTTCATCTTTTTATTGCTTCCTTATTTTAACCAGGTTTCGGGCAAACAAATTAGCCTTGAATATTTTCTAAATTATAAATTCATTTTTGCAATGCTTGCGCTGATATTTTTTGTAGGGATAGTTGCAGGTATATATCCTTCTTTCTTTTTATCATCCTTTAATCCAATAAAGGTTTTAAAAGGTCACTCAAAAACAGGAAGCAATAAAAATACTTTACGCAGCAGCTTAATTGTATTCCAATTTTTTGTTTCTACGGCGTTGGTTATTTCAACCATTATAGTTTATGAGCAATTAAATTATATGCAAAACAAAAAACTTGGTTACGATAAAGAACAGGTTTTATTCTTGCCTGACGGAAGATTAATTGGTGATAACCAGGATGCTTTTAAACAACAATTATTGCAGGACAGCCGTGTTGTTTCCGCAAGTATTGCAAGATCAATTCCCGGAGATGATTTTATGGATGGAACAGAGGCGCATCCTCAAAATGAAAACGGAAACGGCACCGAAATTCACATGAATATTTATCATGTTGATTATGATTATGTAAAAACATTAGGCATAAAAATAACACAGGGAAGGTATTTCTCAAAAGATTTTGGATCAGACAGTGAAGCTGTTGTTATTAATGAATCTGCGGTTAATGAATTAGGCTGGAATAAAGTAAATCCTGTTGGCAGAACCATTGTGCGTTCCGGTCAACACATGTTTAAAGTTGTTGGCGTGGTTGCAGATTTCAATTACACATCAGCCAAACAAAAAATAGCCCCGCTAATGATGATGCTGGGTAACAATCATGGCGGAATGATGATCAAAATAAAAACTGTTGATGTTACAGGATTTTTAAAAGACTTAAAAAATAAATGGAATGCCTTTAATCCTCAAGGTCCGTTAAGTTATAGTTTTCTTGATGATAAGTTTGTCTCATTATATTTAAGTGAATTACGAACGCAACAAATATTTTCAGCATTTGCTGTTATCGCAATCATCATTGCAACGCTTGGATTGTTTGGGCTTTCAGCATTTGTAATAGAACAACGCACCAAAGAAATTGGTATTAGAAAAGTATTGGGAGCATCTGTGCAACAGGTTTTATTGCTGGTTTCAAAAGAATTTTTATCGCTTGTTGCAATTGCGTTTATCATCTCAGTTCCTGTAACATATTGGGCAATGCATCAATGGCTGGAAAATTATGCATACAGAATAAGCATCAGCATCGGAGTATTTGCTGCAGCAGGAATTGTTACTGTTTTAATTGCGTTACTAACAGTAAGCTTTCAGGCGCTAAAAGCTGCATTATCCAACCCTGTAAAAAGTTTAAGAACCGAATAAAAGTCATTCTTATGCTTAAGAATTATTTAAAAATTGCTTTCAGAAATCTCTGGAAAAATAAAAGTTTTTCTGCCATTAATATTTTTGGGTTATCCATTGGTATAGCAACCTGCCTGCTTATTACACTATATGTGTTGGATGAATTAAGCTATGATAAATATAACGATAAGGCAGATCGCATTTACCGTGTAAACGTTGACCTGAAGTTTGGAGGTGCTGAACAAAAATTTGCGGTTTCTTCTGCGCCACTTGCCTTTACTATGGTTAAGGAATATCCGCAAGTTGAAAATGCTGTTCGCTTTCGTGACTATGGTTCATCTGTGGTAAAAAAAGGTGAACAAAACATAAGAGAGACAAAGATAATTTTTGCAGACTCAACTTTGTTTTCGGTTTTTACCCTGCCAATGATTTCAAGCGATCCTAAAAAAGTATT
>CAXSEB010000028.1:4067-7239 GCA_964235805.1 uncultured Chitinophagaceae bacterium
ACAGTACCTAACTGCGTTGTGATTACTAAGAGCACCGCAGCAAAATATTTTGGAACTGCCAACGCTATTAACAAAGTTCTTCGCTTTGATAATAAAACAGATTATAAAGTAACAGGTGTTATAAAAGATGTTCCGGAAAACTCACATTTTAGTTATAATTTTTTTGTTTCAATGGCAGGCAGCGAAGAAAGCCGAAACGGTATATGGGCAAGCTTTAATTTTAATACCTATTTATTACTTCGTAAAGATGCGGATCCCAAACAGGTAGTTGGGAAGCTGGAAGAGGCCAATCAAAAATATATGTGGCCGCAGGTACAGCAAATGATGAAAGTGGATCTGGAAGAATTTAAAAAGTCCGGCAATTATGTAAATCTTACTCTTATTCCTCTTAAAGATATTCACCTGCACTCAGACAGGCTTGTGGAATTAGCGCCTAATAACGATATACAAATAATTTATATTTTTTCTTTGGTGGCGGCTTTGATCTTAGTTATAGCGTGTATCAATTTTATGAATCTTTCAACAGCACGTTCTGCAAACAGGGCTAAGGAAGTTGGTGTAAGAAAAGTGTTGGGAACACAACGTTCTAACCTGGTAAGCCAGTTCCTGACGGAATCCGTTTTAACCACTTTATTGTCTTTTGTTTTAGCAATAATTATTGCTCTGTTATTAACGCCAATCTTCAACAAGTTAGCATCGAAACAATTGACGCTGTCACCGATAGATCATCCTGTGTTGGTACCTGTGTTATTGTTATTTGCAGTGATAGTTGGTTTGCTGGCAGGCAGTTACCCGGCCTTTTACTTATCTGCTTTTCAGCCAATACAAGTGCTGAAAGGTAAGCTGGCAAGTGGTTTCAGGCATAGTTATTTTAGAAGCTCTTTGGTAGTTTTTCAATTTGCTATATCAATTGCATTAATTATAGGCACTATTGTTATCTATAACCAGCTTACTTATATTCAAAATAAAAAATTAGGGTTTAATAAAGACCAGGTACTTATTGTTCAGAATGCGTATGTATTGGATAAGCAGGCGGAAACATTTAAAAATGAGGCTTTAAAATTGAAAGATATCCAGTCTGTATCGATTTCCGGTTACTTACCGGTTCCATCAAGCCGCAATGATCAGCCGTTTTTTCCTGAAGGAATCATTGACCAAAAAAAAGCTGTAGGAATGCAGCAATGGAGGGTTGATTATGATTATATAAAAACGCTGGGTATGGGAATGAAGGAAGGAAGAAATTTTTCCAGGGATTTCCTTACTGATAGCAGCGCTGTTATTATCAATGAAACGGCCGCTAAGCTTTTCGGCTTTGACAATCCAATCAATAAAACAATTACTACGCTCAACGATGTAAATAATCCTGCAAACCGAACCAATTATAAAATTATAGGAGTTGTGAAAAATTTTCATTTTTCATCGCTAAGACAAAATATTGGAGCGTTATGCATGTATCTCGGCAGATCAACCGATGCAATAACTTTTAGAATGAGCGCCGGTAATGCTGCAGCAACTGTAAAAAATATTGAAGCTCTCTGGAAAAAGTTAGCGCCATCTGAGCCTTTCACTTACTCATTTATGAATGAAGATTTTAACAGGATGTATAATTCCGAGCAACGTGCAGGAAAAATATTTATCTCGTTTGCAATACTGGCAATATTAATTGCGTGCCTTGGCCTTTTTGGTCTTGCCACGTATGCCGCCGAGCAGCGTACAAAAGAGATCGGAATAAGAAAAGTATTAGGTGCAACTGTATCAAATATTGTTAGTATGCTTTCAAAAGATTTTTTAAAGCTGGTGATGATAGCTGCGTTGATAGCCTTTCCTGTAGCTTGGTGGGCAATGAATAGATGGCTGCAGGATTTTGCGTACCGCATCAACATAAGCTGGTGGATGTTTGCTTTTGCTGCATTTGTTTCATTATTGATAGCATTGGCTACTATTAGTTTCAAGGCAATCAAGGCAGCATTATCCAACCCGGTAAAAAGTTTAAGAACCGAATAAGTGTCATTAATTATGTTTAAGAATTATTTTAAGATTGCATTGCGGAACCTTGCCCGGCACAAAGGTTACACTGCCATTAATATTGCAGGATTAGCGATTGGAATTGCAGCGTGCCTGTTACTTTTCCTCGTAGTAAATTATGAGTTAAGCTATGATAAGTTTCAGCCTGACTATAAAAAGATTTATCATGTTGTAACACAGGATAAATGGTCGGATGGAATCACCTATAACCCTGGAGTACCGGTTGCAGCGCTGCAAGCATTTCGCTTACAGTTTCCGAATTTATTGTTCGCAAATATAAATTCAAACTATGGAAGCCAGGTTACTGTAAGTGCAGATAAAAAGTTTATCGAAGAAAGTGGATTGTTTTTTTGTGAGCCTGATTTTTTTAAAGTGTTTAATTACAAGTGGCTTTCAGGTAATGCCGGTGTTTTAAGTGAGCCAAACACAGTTGTTCTTACCAAAAAGTTGGCAGAAAAATACTTTGGCGACTGGCAGCAATCGCTGAATAAATTCATCAAATTAGATAATGCAATAACACTAAAGGTTTCAGGAATTTTGCAAGATGTTCCTGCTAACACAGATTTTCCGTTGGGTGTTTTAGTATCTTTTGAAACTTTAAAAAGCAATGGCAGTAAATACAATTATTCGCCGGACTGGAACACTGTTTCAAGTAATTTCCAGGTATTTGCCTTGCTTCCTCAAAATGTGACAGCGAATAACATTAATCAACAATTAATTAAGTTTAGTAAAGATCACTATTCCAGGAGAGGGAATTCTATAAGAACAAATTTTTTGCAACCTCTTAGCAGCCTTCACTTCGATAACCGCTTTGAAATTTTTGGTAGTCATGTAACAAGCATGTCAGTGTTATGGACGTTATCACTTATTGGCATTTTTATAATAATTATGGCTTGCATAAATTTTATAAATCTTGCTACAGCACAAGCCGTAGGCAGATCAAAAGAAGTAGGCATAAGAAAGGTGTTAGGCAGCAACCGCAAGCAACTTTTTTTACAGGTTATGAGTGAGACTGCAATGGTTGTTATCATTGCCGCGGCTATTGCTACAAGCCTTGCTGCGTTATGTCTACCTTATATTAAACACTTTGCCTCCATTGAGGAAACACTCAGCCTCTTTAATTTTCAAGCTGTACTTTTTATATTAC
>CAXSEB010000028.1:7249-12782 GCA_964235805.1 uncultured Chitinophagaceae bacterium
GTCGGGATATAAGCCTGCGCTTGCTCTTAAAAACAAACTTACCTCTGCAACGGTTGGCGGTATTTCGTTGAGAAGGGGATTAGTGGTTATGCAATTCGCCATATCGCAGGTATTAATAATCGGGACTATAGTTGCGGTTAGCCAGATGAGCTTTATAAACCATGCTGACCTTGGCTTTAATAAAGAAGCTGTACTGATATTAGGCGGAAGCTCTGATAGTACGGTAATTGCAAAGCTGCCGGCATTTAAACAGAAGTTGTTAGAAACACCGGCCATAAAAGCGGTAAGCTTTAGTTCAGATGCGCCTTCATCTGATAATACATGGAGCACAAATTTTGCTTTTAACCATAAAGAAGATGAGCAATTTCAATTGACATTAAAGTTTGCAGACGAAGATTATTTTAAAACTTATGGGCTTAATATCCTTGCTGGCAGGCCGTATAGTAAAAGTGATACTACAAACGAAGTGGTGATCAATGAAACACTTCTTCAAAAACTTAACATAAAAAATGCAGATGAAGTTATAGGGAAAGACATTCGTTTAGGACGCAGCCCCTGGAAAAAAATTGTTGGTGTGGTTAAAGATTTTAAAACAAACTCTTTAAAAGAAAAGATAAAGCCTCTTTTACTTGCAGAAAGAAGCGAATATTATGGAGTTACATCTATCAAACTAAAATCATCGGATCTTGCTGAAGCACAAGCCGGCATTCAATCTGTATGGAACCAGTTTTTTCCTGAATATGCCTACACCAGTGCTTTTATGGATGAGAATGTTGCTAAATTTTATGAGCAGGAACAACATCTTTCGCTGTTATACAAAATCTTTGCTGGCATAGCCATTTTTATTTCTTGCTTAGGATTATACGGTCTTGTATCTTTTATGGCAGTGCAGAGGACAAAAGAGATTGGCGTAAGAAAAGTACTTGGAGCATCTGTTACAAATATTGTTTACCTGTTCTCAAAAGAGTTTACCATACTT
The DNA here is from genome assembly GCA_964235805.1 of uncultured Chitinophagaceae bacterium. Classification (GTDB taxonomy): domain Bacteria; phylum Bacteroidota; class Bacteroidia; order Chitinophagales; family Chitinophagaceae; genus Ginsengibacter. The sequence continues at coordinate 8,229 of CAXSEB010000028.1, forward strand.
ATAGCAATAGCTTTTATTATAGCTGCGCCTATTGCGTACCTGTTGATGAATTCATGGCTAAATGACTTTGAATACAAAATAAAATTAGGCATCCAGGTTTTTTTGCTTGCAATAGTTATTTCAATAATCATAGCATGGATAACGGTTGGCTATAAATCGATCAAAGCAGCGTTGGCAAATCCTGTGAAGAGCTTAAGAACCGAGTAAGAATATATCCATCATTATAACGGAAAATATCTTCGCCTCACAGGTTGATAGTCAGGTATTGTTGCACAATCGAACAACTTTGTATCAAATCCGTACATTAAGGTCTTCTTATCCTTATCATTTTCATTGAAAATAAAGCAATTACAATTTTGGTGATGTTATTGAAATTGGTATATCGTAAATGGCATTACTTTAAAACACATGGCGAAGAAGTACAAATAAATTTATAGTTTATGATTAAGAACTACTTCAAGATTGCATGGCGCAGTTTATTAAAAAATAAATTCTATACCATTATTAACATTAGTGGCCTGGCTGTTGGTTTGGCAACAGGAATAATGTTGTTGTTGTGGGTGCAAAGTGAATTGAGCTATGATAAATTCCATAAAGATTATAAGAACATTTACCAGCTTAGCTCACATTTTAAATCCAATGACGACAATCAAACATGGAACGGAGTGCCGGGGCCGCTCGCAGTTTATGCCAGGTCGATTCCTGAAGTTAAATCTGTTGTAAGAACAAGTGCCGAGTTTGACCAGGTTCTTTCTGATAAAAGCAAGGAAAAGATTTTTGATGGAAACGTAATTGCTTATGTGGATACTGGCTTTTTCTCTATGTTTAGTTTTAATGTTTTAAAAGGAAACAAAACAAGCCTTTTGCCAAATATCAATTCTGTTGTTATTACACAATCAACGGCTAAAAAACTTTTTGGAACTGAAGATGCTATTGGAAAAATTGTAGGCTATTTCAAACACTATTTTACTGTAACCGGCGTACTGCAGAACTTTCCTCAAAATTCTTCCATTCATTATGATGCAATATTTCCCATGGATTTTTATGCGCAGGAATTTGCCGCGAACGGAGGTAACGGAGACTGGAAAACAATTGATGAAGATGTAGGTGATTATTCGTTTACCACGTATGTAAGACTTCAGCCACATACAAGCGCAGCAAAAGTGGGAGATGCGTTTACTGCCGCTTACAAAAAAGCAAGAAACGGTGAAAGCGTTTCGTGGTACCAATTGCAAAACCTGGGTGATATTCATCTAATAAGCTCCGATGGCAATACTGCTTCTTTAAGAATGGTGCAAATATTTATGCTTGTTGTAATATTATTATTAGTTATTGCCAGTATTAATTATGTGAACCTTTCAACAGCACGTTCATTAATAAGAGCTAAAGAAGTAAGCATCCGCAAAATCATAGGCGCAAAAAAGCAACAGCTTTTTTTCCAGTTTATTGTAGAAACTGTTTTACTATTTTGTTTTGCAACAGTTATGGCTATCGTCTTAATATTCCTGTTAATGCCGCTCTACAACAGCATTTCAGGCAAAACCCTGGCGTTCAGCTTATCAGATATTACAGTATGGGAAGCGGCAGGGCTGGCTGTTTTGGGCACATTGATAGCATCCGGAATCTACCCTGCTATCTTACTATCGTCGTTTAAACCTATCGCATCTTTAAAAGGGAAAATCTCTGCAGGTATTGGCATTGCTACATTTAGAAAAGTGCTTGTTGTTTTTCAATTTGCCATTTCTGTTATTCTGCTTGTTTGTACAATAATCATGAGCAGTCAAATGGGCTTTATGAAAAAGAAAGACCTGGGCTATGACAAAAGTTATGTTTTTTCGGTTCCCTTAACGCAGGAAGTAGTAGATCATATAGACGCTGTAAAAGCAGAACTGCAAAAGCAACGCGGTATTGTAAATGTTTCCACTTGTGATGCTTACGACTTAACAAATATTGGTAGTTCAACAGGCGATATTGACTGGAAAGCAAAACCTGCAAAGAGCAATATGATGATTACCCAGGTAACTATAGACAAGAATTTTATTCCGACTATGAAAATGCAGTTTATTGAAGGCGGCAACTTTTCAGGAATGCCTTCAGATAGTAATCATTACATACTTAACGAAACTGCTGTTAAAGAAATGGCATTGAAACCTCCGTATGTGGGCCAGGAGATTGGTTTTCATAATTGGAGAGGAACTATTATTGGTGTACTGAAAGATTTCAATTTTAAATCTTTAAAAGAGAAAATTTCTCCTTTGCTTTTCTTTTCAAGATGGAAGGGAAATATTTTGTATGTACGCACGACGGCTGCAAATGCACAACAGGCAATTGCTTCAGCTGAAAGTCAATATAAAAAGTATGCCGGTGAGATACCTTTCAGGTATAACTTTTTAGATAAAAGCTTTGAAGAACAATACAAATCAGATCAGCATGCAGGTACGTTGTTCAATGTATTTGCAGGCATAGCTATTTTTATTTCCTGCCTGGGATTATTTGGTTTAGCTACTTATACAGCACAGGTAAAAACAAAAGAAATAGGTATTCGCAAAGTGTTAGGTGCAAGCGTTGCAGGCATTGTGCAATTGATCAGCAAAGATTTCTTAAAGCTTGTTATCATATCTGTAATTATTGCAACGCCGGTTGCATGGTGGGCAATGAACAAATGGCTGCAGGGTTTTGAATATCGCATAACTATTTCATTGTGGATATTTGTTTTGGCCGGCATGATAGCGGCTTTAATAGCCCTGTTTACAATAAGCTTCCAGGCAATAAAAGCTGCATTGGCAAACCCTGTAAAAAGTTTAAGAACAGAATAACCTCAATCATGATAAAAAATTATCTTAAGATAGCGTTTCGGAATTTTCTTCAGCAAAAAGTACTTGCATTTATAAACATTGCAGGGTTATCTATTGGCCTTGCTTGTTTTATCTTATTCCTGTTGTTTGCAATTAACCAGCTAAGCTTTGATAAGTTCAACAAAAATGCTTCAAGCATTTATAGAGCAGTTACGTGGTTCCAGGGGTTTCCGGGGAGAGAGCCAGACGGAGAAGCTTTCGGCGGAAGTCCGTTAGGTCCTGCTATAAAGCAGGATTTTGCCGGTGTTGAGAATTACGTACGCATTCAAACCGACTTTGACGAGAAGCTGGTAAAAGTTGGCAATAAAGTTATTCGTAGTAAGGTATCTTTCGCAGATCCGCAGATATTCAATGTGTTCTCTTTTAAAATTATTGAAGGAAGATCGGATGCTTTAAAAGATCAGCGCAATGTTATTTTGACAAGGCAAAAGGCTTTGCAATTGTTTGGTAAATTAAATGTTGTTGGGCAAAGAATTGATATAAAAACAGAAAATGCATTTGAGCCATTTGTTGTTAGTGCAGTGTTAGAAGATTTACCCACAAACTCTTCCATTCAATTTAATATACTTGGTAACTACCAATATCTTTTTTCAACCAGCATGGGAAAGGAAAGCAGGGACGATTGGAATATGTCAATCGGCAGTGAAACTTATTTGCAACTAAGTAAAGAAAGCAAGCTGATGAATGAGCCGGAAAAGCTTGCTGTGTTTAGAAAAAAATATTTTCCTGAAGAAGAAGCTCAATTTAAAAAAGATAGATTATGGAATGGCGCAGGCCCTTTGCCGGTAACCTTCCAGCTGCAGCCACTATTGAATGTGCATACTAATCCAAAAATTGAAGGAATGGTAAGCATAATGGATACTAAATATATCTGGATATTGATCGCAATTGCTTCAGGCATATTAATAATTGCCTGTATAAATTTTACTACGCTCGCCATCGGGCGTTCTGCCGGCCGATCAAAGGAAGTTGGTGTACGAAAAGTAATGGGTGGAAAACGAAGCCAGTTAATAGGCCAATTTCTTACTGAATCCTTAATACTTACTTTTTTATCAGCAGTAATTGCTTTGTTTATAGCTAATTTATTACTGCCCATATTTAATGAGTTATCCGGTGTGAAAATGGCCATTTCATTTTCACAGTTTCCGCAATTTACCTGGCTTCTCGTTGCGTTGGTTTTACTTACCGCCTTGTTGGCTGGCTTTTATCCTGCATTAGTACTATCTGGTTTTAAACCTATAAACGTTCTTAAAAATAAAACACGGTTAGGTGGCTCAAACTTCTTTACAAAGTCACTGGTTACTTTTCAATTTGCCCTGTCAATTGTATTTATAATATCTACGGTTATCATAATTCAGCAGGTTAAATACATGCGTACACAAAACCTTGGTTTTAATAAAGATAATGTTATAGTTGTTGACGCAGAAGGAACAGACGCTGCAAAACTATATCCCTTATTCAGGCAAAAATTGAAATCGGCTACCGGTATCTCGGGCATTACTGCATCAGAAATGGGGCTGGGAGAAGGTTCAGGACTAATGAGCGCCGCTTTCGATTTTAAAGGCGAAACCAAAGGCGTTATATCATATCCTGCGGATGCAAATTATCTTAAGGTAATGGGTATAAAGTTGCTTGCAGGCAGGGATTTTGATCCGTCGTTATCCATAGATACTGTTAGTGCTATAATTGTAAATGAAGC
>CAXSEB010000029.1:0-12756 GCA_964235805.1 uncultured Chitinophagaceae bacterium
ATATAACAGCCGGATATTTGTTTCAAGCTACAATACTACATATCCTGATAAACATCCGAAGCTTGTAGTGGTTTACAAATAATATAGTAATCATAACTTCTACATTGTTGTAATAATTCACAATTAAACGTAGAGTAATTAAAAATTTGAAGGGTATGCATTAATGTGCATGCCCTTTTCTATTTTGTTTTTGGCTGATTATGCGTAGTTGTCCTAAACCTTTACCACGATATTTTGCTTTTAAATAAGCTCATTAAGAGATCGAACGTTCTTTGTTAATCCAAGGCTGCACACAATCAGTTTGGCTATCTTATCTTTACAAATTCGCCTGCCCGAACATTTTGTATGAAAGATTTCAAAAGATATTTGTTAACAGCCGCCTTACCCTACGCAAACGGACCCGTTCACATTGGGCACCTTGCTGGTTGTTATTTGCCTGCAGACATTTACGCCCGTTACCAGAGAGCGCAAAAGCGTGACGTAAAATTCGTTTGTGGAAGTGATGAACATGGTGTGCCGATAACAATCCGTGCAATGAAAGAAGGCGTAACTCCACAGGAAGTCGTTGATAAATACCACGCAATTATCAAAGACAGTTTTGAGCAGATAGGCATATCCTTCGACATCTACTCCCGCACTTCAAGCAAGGTTCATCACGATACTGCTTCTTCCTTTTTTACTGTACTTTACGATAAAGGCTTGTTTGAAGAAAAGGAAACCGAACAATATTATGATGAAGAAAGGAAAACCTTTCTTGCAGATAGATATATTATAGGTACCTGCCCGGTTTGTGCTAATCCAAATGCGTATGGCGATCAGTGCGAAAGATGTGGTTCTTCTTTAAGTCCTGATCAGTTAATAGAGCCGAGAAGTGCTTTAAGTGATGCTGTGCCGGTTAAAAAGAAAACAACACATTGGTATTTTCCTCTGCAAAATTATGAGCCTTTTTTAAAGCAATGGATTTTAGAAGAGCATAAAGATTGGAAGAATAATGTTTATGGCCAATGTAAAAGCTGGCTGGATAAGGGTTTGCAGCCTCGGGCCATGACAAGAGACAGCAACTGGGGAATAAATGTTCCATTACCTGGTGCTGAAGGAAAAGTGTTGTACGTTTGGTTTGATGCGCCGATCGGATATATCTCTGCAACTAAGGAACTAACGGGTAACTGGAAAGATTATTGGTGTAAGGAAGACACTAAACTTGTACATTTTATTGGAAAGGATAATATCGTTTTTCACTGCATTATCTTTCCGGCAATGTTAAAAGCGCATGGTGATTTTGTGCTGCCTGAGAATGTGCCTGCCAATGAATTTTTAAACATAGAGGGCGAGAAGGTTTCCACAAGCCGCAATTGGGCAGTTTGGATAGATGAATATTTAAAAGACTTTCCGGAGCAACAGGATGTTTTGCGTTACGTGTTATGTGCCAATGCGCCCGAAACCAAGGACAATGATTTTACCTGGAAAGATTTTCAGGACAGAACGAATAGTGAGCTGGTGGCTGTTTTCGGCAATTTTGTAAATCGCACATTTGTGCTTATGCATAAACTTTGCAAAGGCAAAGTTCCGCCATTGCATTCCGGTATGCAAGATGAGGCTGATAATATTATCCTGCAAGAATTTACTTATACTGCAGCTAAGGTCGGCGTTTTATTAGAAGAATTTAAGTTTAGAGACGCCTTATACGAGGTTATTGATCTTGCAAGAAAAGGTAATAAATATTTACAGCAAAAAGAGCCGTGGAAAAAAGCCGCACTAATTGAAAAACTACAAAGTGATAACGAAAATAAGGACAAAGTTGGTGAACTTCAAAAGGAAATAGAGAATGCATTACACATTTGCCTGCAGCTTACTGCAAATCTTGCGGTGTTGATAAATCCGTTTTTGCCATTTACCGCAAAAAAAATGTGTTACATGATGAAGGTAGTTGATAAAATGCTCGATTGGGAAAACGCTGGAAAGACGAAGCTTTTGAGCGTTGGCTATAGCTTAAGGCCACCGGAACTATTATTCAGAAAAATTGAAGATGATGAAATAAGCAGGCAAGTTGAAAAATTAAAGAACAACAGGATTCAAACCTTAACAGGTGATACAAAACAAGAAAAAGAAATGGAAGAAAATAAAGCTGAAATAACAAATGTGAAACCCGAAATTGTTTATGACGATTTTGCAAAGATCGATTTAAAAACAGGAACCATCGTTAGTGCAGAGAAAGTGGAAAAGGCAGATAAACTCTTAAAACTTGAAATTGATTTGGGTTTCGAAAAGCGCATCATTGTTTCCGGAATTGCGCTTCACTTTAAGCCCGAAGAAATTATCGGAACCCAGGTGGTTGTAGTTGCCAATCTTGCCCCAAGAAAAATGCGTGGAATAGAAAGTAACGGTATGATATTGATGGCTGAGGACAAACAAGGGAAGTTATACTTTATAACGCCTGATAAAAAGATAAGTGAAGGCAGCACAGTTAGTTAATTCCGGTACCTGATCCGTCATTCCAGCTTCGCAAAAAGTTTGTTGAGCAACATTATAATAATGTCTTTCAGGCCTAAGCTATAATAATATTTTCGTACCTTCGGCTAAATCTTTCAAGAGTTAATCTCAAAAGATCGTCTTACCTTTCATCATCCCACATTTTATAAAATAATAAACAAAGAACACACTATGGCCGAAACATGGAATAAAAAAGAAAGAGAAAAGAAAAAGCAACAAAGCAAAAAAGATAAAGCTGAACGTAGATTGGAGCGTAAGGAAAATACTAAGGACGGAAATAATTTAGATACTATGCTGGCTTACATCGATGAAAATGGAAATCTTTCTTCTATGCCGCCGGATCCACGAAAAAAGATAACTATACAAGCTGAAGATATTGAGATTGGTGTGCCCAAACATGAGCCGGTTAATCCCGAAGATCTTATTCGCACCGGAACGGTTACATTTTTTAATGAATCAAAGGGTTATGGGTTTATTAAAGATCAGCAGACCCAGGATAGCATATTTGTTCATGTTAACTCGCTGAAAGAAGAAATTAAAGAACATAATAAAGTAACTTTTGAGATTGAAATGGGCCCCAAAGGCGCAAACGCCGTTAATGTAAAACGGGTTAGTTAATTCAATTCTGGTTAGCTACAATTTATACAACCGCTATTTCAAATATTTAATTTAATACCAAGTCCTGCATTGGCGTAGGTCAATGCCTTAGTACAGCGGTTTTAAAATGACATATCTTTCTGCTTAGACAGCTTTCTTTAGTAAATTGTTTGTTTTAAAACAAACAATAAAAAGGTTAAGATGTTAAAACACTAAAGTCAAAACATTTAAACTATTATTATGGCAAAGGCAACAAGAAAGTCTGGTGCAAAAAAAGCAGGAGCCAAAAAGAATAAGCTCGGCGTAAAAAATTCCCTGGTTAATAACATCAATGCAAAAAAGAAAAAAGGCACATCAAAGCCTAAAGAAAAGTCTACAATCTCTAAAAAGTCATATAGTGATATGGAGGATAAATGGGAAGATAAGAAGTCAAAGAGAGGCAAATAGTCTTTTGAGTTGCACGTTACAATGTGTGTTCTTGGAAGACTTTATTAGATCAACTTAAGCTAAGTTAAAAATTGAAAAGAGCTAAACCGTGAAGTTTAGCTCTTTTATTATGCCGAAAGTAATATTTAAGTTATAAGAAACTATTGATTTCACAAGGCACTACAAAGCGCACGAACTTGAGCATCGAAACATCGGATTATTTACTATTACATGTTGATCCAAATGACTTTACTTCCCCAGAACTTAAAGTTCTGTCATATATTCTCAACTCATCAATTACCCCGTTAAACCAGTAAGGAAATGATGGATTATTAGTTCTTCCAATAAATAGATCAGAGTCACCTGTTTGATATACGCCCGTGCCAGTTACAGAAGAAACCAGATTTCCATCAATATAAAATCTCGCAACAGCTCCATCATAAGTGTATACTAAACTATACCATTTATTGGTATGCACATAAGGCTCTTTACCGTCCGTGGCGTTACGAGCGCAACTACCGTAAGAAACCTGGTGCATAGTGTCTACAGCAGGATTAGTGGGATCTGGGTTGGTGGATGCAGGGCCGTCACTAAAGCGCATGTAATAAACATTAAATAAGTCCTGATCTTGGAAACCTTTATACAAAATAGCACTTGCGTGATATATCTGGCTATTAAATCCTGTAGGTTTAACGATAGCACAAATCGAAATTAATTGAGGGTTAAGGGCTGAAGAATTAGCAATTCTCATATAACTATTTACTCCGTTAAATTGATAAGCGCTATTGGGATTATTATTCCTGTCTGTAGTTAAGGTTGCGTTGTTGAAAATTACATTGTTTCCTTTGCCACTTTCATCCGAGACATTACCGTTAAAGGGAAAGTAAGCAACAAGACCATTACTTAAACCAGGAAGTAAACAAGGCTCAGGTTTGGGATCAGGGCAAATATGGGTCTTAGTACAAGTGACGAAAAAAATACAAGAAAAGAGAGCAGCGTAAAATAAAGTTTTTTTGAGCATAAATTTTTTTAAGGTGACGGTTAACAATGGTATGTAATATAATAAAATTATCACAACTTAGCAATTGTATGCTGGTAACTCCCGGATGTATCCTAAGTTCAATTTTCATTTTTTTGAACATATAAAAACTCTGCGAAACCTAACACATCCCAAAAAATGTTTCCTTCTAATTTTTGTTTCCTTATAATAAAGCTTGCAATTTTTACAGGCATACCTATTATATAGAACCAATTACGGCGAGTGCCACTTTTTATAATTTTACATTTGCTTTTTTTAAATACCTGGATTAGCTCACGTACAGAATAAATTCTTACATGTGAAGGATCATCATAAAAATTTAAAGAACCATGCATAGATGGAAGCTTAGTACTTTTTAAACCAGGATACTCAATATAAAAGAATCCACCTGGTTTTAATTTTTTTATTAACGCCGAAACTACTTCGTCGCCATTTTTGAGGTGCTCAATAACATGTGACATCCAGATTCCATCAAAATACTCATCCGGTATCATAGTATAATCAAGAGTTGTAAGATCTAATTCATAGAAATCCTTCATTACTGAAAAATCTTGTTCATTATTGTTATAATGCTTATCTATATCTAACCCATAATATTCGCAACTAGGAAAAATTGAATGTATTCGGGATGCGGAATGATTACCAGATCCTACATCGAGCAGGCAAAAAGGTTTGTTACCGAACGAACGTTTTATGAAACTAAATTTGAAATTAATTATAGCCTTAAAATATGCCAGGTATTGCATTAGTACTTTTTATGAAGATAAGTAGTATTACAACATTGTTACTGCGATCTTGAAAGTGATAAAACGCAATTAATGACTATCTCATTCCAAAATAGTTTTATAGCTTCACTACATGTACAATACCAATAATTAAACAATGAACAAGCGAGTAATAAAAAAAGTTGCAGTATTAGGCAGTGGTATAATGGGAAGCCGCATTGCATGCCACTTTGCAGGCATTGGCTTGCAGGTATTATTGCTGGATATTGCTTCAACTGAATTGCCAAACGAAAGCAAACAAGCTAATAGAAATAAAATTGTTAATGAAGCTTTAGCAGCAGCCATAAAAAGCAATCCTTCGCCGGTATTTACAAAGGATGTTATAAAGAACATCAAGACAGGCAACTTTACAGATAACATGAAAGATATTGGGAATTGTGACTGGATAATAGAAGTGGTTGTAGAAAGATTAGATATTAAGCAATCAGTTTTTATTGAAGTAGAGAAGTATAGAAAGCCTGGAACGGTTGTTACGTCAAACACTTCAGGTATACCAATTCGCATGATGGCGGAAGGCCAAAGTGAAGATTTTAAGAAACACTTTTGCGGTACTCATTTTTTTAATCCGCCAAGATATTTACGTCTTCTCGAAATTATTCCAACCAAATTTACAGATCTTGATGTAATAGATTTTTTAATGCATTATGGGGATTTGTATTTAGGCAAAACTACAGTTCTTGCAAAAGATACTCCTGCCTTTATAGCCAATCGCATAGGCGTTTTCAGCATAATGCAAATATTTCACCTGATGAAAAAAATCGGCTTAAGTATAGATGAAATAGAGGCTTTAACCGGCCCGGTAATCGGTCGTCCAAAATCAGCAACGTTTCGTACAGCTGATGTTGTTGGTATTGATACATTGGTAAAAGTTGCCAAAGGTGTTGCAGATAATTGTGCCAATGATGAAACAAAGGAGACTTTCAACATTCCTGCCTGGTTAAATAAAATCGTGGATAATAACTGGCTTGGAGATAAAACCAAACAAGGCTTTTTTAAAAAGATTTCGAACGCCGGCGCAGGTTTGGGAGGAAGCGAAATACTTACATTAAATCTTACAACTTTTGAATATGAACCAAGGCAAAAAATAAAATTTGCCACACTCGATGCTGCAAAATCCATTGATGATCTTAAACAAAGACTAAAAGTTTTCATTACGGGGCAGGATAAAGCAGGAGAATTTTACAGGCAATTCCATTATGGTTTATTCTCTTACATATCACATCGCATACCTGAAATAAGTGATGAGGTATTTCGTATTGATGATGCAATGAAGGCTGGCTTTGGATGGGAGGTCGGCGCTTTTGAAAGCTGGGACATTCTTGGTGTTGCCAAAACCACGCAATCTATGAAGACTGCAGGTTTTAAGGTTGCGGCCTGGGTTGATAAAATGATAGAAAATGGCTTTGATTCATTTTACAAAATTCAAAATGGCAAGCAATTATATTATGATATTTCTTCCGAAAGCTATAGCTCAAAAGCGGGCAGTGAGGCATTTATTATCATGAGTAATAATGCTGAAAAAGTTGTTTGGAAAAACAGTGCTTGTAATTTATATGACCTTGGCAATGATGTTTTAGGCATTGAATGGAACACAAAAATAGGTAGCATAGGCGGAGAAGTATTAGAAGCTCTGAACAAATCTATTTCTGTTGCAGAAGAAAAGTTTAAGGGATTAGTGATTGCAAACGAAGGCCTTCAATTTAGCGCAGGAGCTAATGTTGCAATGATTTTTATGCTGGCTATGGAGCAGGAATACGAGGAGCTGGATATGGCCATTCGCATGTTCCAAAACACCATGATGAGAGTAAGATATTCTGCCATACCGGTTGTAGTGGCGCCGCATGGCTTAACTTTAGGAGGCGCTTGTGAAATGTGTTTGCACAGTGATAAAGTTCAGTCCGCTGCTGAAAGTTATATCGGTCTTGTAGAATTAGGCGTAGGGCTTATCCCCGGAGGTGGCGGAACAAAAGAGTTTGCTTTAAGAGCTGCTGATGAAATGCACGAAAGTGAACCTGAAACGATCACACTTCAAAACAGGTTTTTAACTATCGGCACTGCAAAAGTCTCTACATCAGCTTTTGAAGCATTTGATCTTGGTGTATTGAGACATGGAACTGATGCTGTAAGTATGAATCAGTCAAGACGCATTGCTGATGCAAAGGAAAGCGTTATTGAAATGTATGACGCCGGGTATACGATGCCGGTACAAAGAACTGATATAAAAGTTTTAGGAATGTTGTATGCTGGTATTAACGGAATGTGGCGGGGTAACTATATTACAGAACATGATGTAAAAATTGCGAAAAAGCTTGCTTATGTAATGTGTGGCGGCGATTTAAGTGAGCAAACTTTAGTTAGCGAACAATATCTTTTAAATCTGGAAAGAGAAGCTTTTTTGAGCTTGTGTGGGGAGAAGAAAACACTTGAAAGAATTCAAAGTGTTTTAAAGGGAGGTAAACCTATCAGGAATTAGCACTACGCCATCAACAAAAAGATAGCAGGCCTTTTATGCATATCAATTTTTTCTTTTCTCCATTGTTCAATTGACATTGTTTTTATAAATTCTCTATTAGAGGTAAGATCAGCAGCGACGCAGAATTGCGTTGAAGGTTTGCATGTTTTTAAAACATCTTCTATTATTTGATTGTTACGGTATGGCGTTTCAATAAATATTTGGGTGCAACGCTTTTTAGCAGACTCTTCTTCTAATTCTTTCAACTTATTTTTTCGATCAGCTTGCTCTATTGGCAAGTAACCGGTAAATTGAAATTGTTGTCCATTAAGCCCGCTGGCCATTAAAGCTAATAAAATTGAACTCGGTCCCGTTAAAGGTTTCACCGTTACATTTAATTCATGTGCAGCTTTTACCAGCAATTGCCCGGGATCAGCAATACCAGGGCATCCGGCTTCACTGATAATAGCAATATTCTTTTCTTCTCTTATTTTTTGTTTAAATATGGAAAGCTGCTCTGTTTCTGATTTATGTAGGGTGAACCATTCATAATCATCAATAACAATTTCTCTGTAAATACTTTTTAAAAACCTGCGAACCGTTCGTTCATTCTCTGCAAAAATTACCTGGCAATTTTTTATTGCTTCTATAACATAAACAGGGATAGTTTCAATAGCAGTTTCAGATAAAAAAGAAGGAATTAAATAAACAATGCTTTTTGACGTCATTTACTTATGCTGGTATTGTTTGCATTTTAAAATTGTGTAAGCTCAATGTGGCTGCTATTACTGCATAGCTTGGTGCAAATATCCATCCTATCAATGGTATGCCGTGCATTAAATAGAACACCATGCCGTTTCCTATAGCTAAACCTTTATGATGTCCTATAAAATGAATGCTGTTAGCTACTGATAATTTATTTCTTTCGCTGCTGTAATCTAACATTGAAAAGCCAAAGTAATAGCACTCAATAAAAAGTGCTAAAACTGGTGTGGCCCAACCGATAACAGGTATCATCGATAAGATTAAAATAGAAACGGTATACACAGTTTGCCAGAGAGTGTTGCGTAATGCAATTCGAATTCCTCTGACTATATCTTTAAAGAATTGTTTTACATCAAACGGAAAGCTTTTTCCTTGGATCAGTGACTCCGTTTTTTCGCTTAAATAGGCAAATACCGGCGAACCGATTATCAAAAAAAGATACTTGAACCATGAAAAATAAAATAACATAAGAATAAGGTGAAGAATTAACTGGCCAAAAATAAAAATGAATTGTAACCAGCTGTCCTGTTCTTTTTGCATCCAGGTCTTTAAGCCTGTTTTAGAAAAGAAATAGCTGATGACATCTCCTGAAGAGTGCCAGAAGAAATAGATTCCTGCAACAAAAAGGATGCTGTATATAATGCCGGGAATAAGTATCCATTTCCATAACCTGTTCTTTACAATAAAGCGGTGTGCCTTAAAATATGCTTCAACAGATATAATAATTTCTTTTAGCAATAGGGTTACTTAAGTAACGGTTACAGATTACGGGTATAAAATTATACTTTGTTTTTTTTAAGCTGCTAAACATTTATTATAAATTTATTTAGATGAATAACTCATTATAAGTTTATATTATTATCATGGAAAAATTACCGCAGAGTTTTTATGATCGCAACGACGTTGTTACTATAGCAAGAGAACTGTTAGGGAAAATATTGGTTACTAATTTTGACGGTCAAATCACCTCCGGCAGCATTGTTGAAACTGAGGCGTACGCTGCACTGGTTGATAAAGCTTCTCACTCTTTTGCAGGCAGGAGAACGGGCAGGAACGAGCACATGTACGCTGCGCCTGCAACAGCTTATGTATATGTATGTTACGGTATGCACCAGATGTTTAATATTGTTACTAACCAAAAAGAAATACCGGACGCTGTATTAATAAGAGCCGTTGAGCCTTTGCAGGGTATGGATATTATGCTGCAACGAACCGGTAAATTAAAATTTGATTTTACATTAACAAGAGGACCGGGCAATGTAGGAAAAGCCTTTGGTATTAATAAAAAACATTCGGGTTTGCATTTGCTGGATGATGAAATATTCATACTTGATAGCAATATCATGCTTGATAAAAGCAAAGTAGGTGTAAGTAAGAGGATCGGAGTTGAAAGTGCAGGCGCAGACGGCCTTTTACCTTACCGGTTTTATATTCGAGGTAACAAATATGTAAGTGGCAATAACAAATAATATATGGTTGTTTAGCAGAGATGCTGTAACGTAGCAGCTGGGCTAAAATTTTGGGCAAGGTATTCCTTTACCTGCGCCCGAAGGCCTCTTAATGTATATTAAAGAGATTTCCATACCGCCGCGGCTTTGCGTTCCAGCTTTAAGATCTGAGATATTTACATCGTAAGTGGCACCTATTCTAATGCCACTAAATTCCAGGCCGATGTAGGGGATAAGTGCATCCTGAACTCTCATCCATGCGCCGGCATAAACCGTAGACGGATTAACTGCATCTTCATTAAGATTTGCTGCTAATGCTCCTCCAAAAATAACTTCAGACTCTTTGCCCTGCGCCTGGTATATGCCACTTGTGTGCAGTGTAAGCACGTCTGACACCGGAAAATATCCGCCGGCATTGATAGTGGCTCTTGGGCTTATGTTCCGATTACCCCCTTTAAAACTTTCCTTAGGCCTGTTAACATGATAAACAGATGCGCCAACATAGTAGTTATTGCGGTCGCTGCTGCTACCTGTATAAATAAGACCTGCGTTGA
The DNA here is from genome assembly GCA_964235805.1 of uncultured Chitinophagaceae bacterium. Lineage (GTDB taxonomy): Bacteria > Bacteroidota > Bacteroidia > Chitinophagales > Chitinophagaceae > Ginsengibacter. The sequence goes on from CAXSEB010000029.1 coordinate 10,557, forward strand.
AATCAAGGTAATTAATGTTGAGATTCTGAGCAGTAAAAATATCCTGGGAAACACCTGTAAATCCAAAAGGCGTTAGCTGATCTTCGAAAGTCAATTTTGAATTGTCTAATCTGTTTTGTCCGTAAGTAGCCTGGAATCCTGCCCCAATCTGGTTATAGCCATCTTCATCAAGCGCTTTGTGATAAGAAGTTGAAATTCCAATATAATTGTTGGTAAGAATGCCGCCACCTGCCTTATCTGTTAAGGCTAAAATTCCAACGCCCCACGTATCATTTTCCGGTATGTTTTTTTGCATAACAGGAAAATCAATGCTTAAAGTAGATGTGATGTAAACGTTATTGAATGCCGGCCATTGATTACGGTAATTTCCTGCAACTCGTAAAGTGCCATCAAACTTACCTGTTAGTGCCGGGTTTAAAGTTAACGGTGAAGCAAAGAATTGTGAGAAATGCGGATCTTGTGCTTTTGCAAATAATACAATCGATAAAAAGGTAAATAAAGTGCAGGCAGTTTTTTTCATTTGGCAGAAATAATTCAATAATAAAGATAAGTGTTATTTATTATTTTATCTGCCACATGTTGCAGAGCCAGTTACGATGAAACTTACAAAAAGTTATTATACCTTGATGCTAATACCTTGAACCGCTTACCGCTTAACTAAAATCTTCACATCTGCACCTTGCCGCCAAAAGCAAGATCTCCTGCATCGCCAAGGCCAGGCACTATATATCCTTTTGCTGTTAACTCATCATCGATATCTCCGCACCAGATGATAGCTTTTGGTTCAGCTCTTAAGATATAATCTATGCCAACAGTACAGGCAATGGCGCAAACAATGTGTATTGAAGAAGGATTACCTTCTTCTCTTAAATATTGAAAGGTTTTTACTAAAGATGCGCCGGTAGCAATCATGGGATCTGATACAATCACCACACGATTTTCCATATCGGGGCAACTCATATACTCAAGGTTAATATTAAAAGTTCCGTCAGGATTATGTTTGCGGTAAGCACTTATAAAAGCATTGTCAGCTTTGTCATAATAATTAAGCAGGCCCTGGTGCATTGGCAGGCCCGCTCTTAAAATGGTTGCCAGTACAGGCTGTTCGGATATCACCTTACATTTTACAATCCCTAAAGGGGTGATGGTTTCTTTTTCTATCCATGCCAGTTGCTTACTTATTTCATAAGCGGCCACCTCAGCAATTTTTTCAAGGTTGCGCCTAAACCGCATACGGTCTGTCTGCAAATCAACATCACGTAACTCACTTATCCAGTTACTTATTAGTGAATGCTCTTCACTTAAATTGATAACCATAATTAATTTATTAGGTAGAATGTTAAAGCAGCCAGCTATTCTTAATGCTATAAATTTGAACAAATCTAAATCTAAATTATGCAAATTAAAATCATATTATGGTTTACAAAGTGATCGGTATAATGAGCGGAAGTTCGCTTGACGGATTAGATATTGCTTTTGTAGAGTTACAGGACAATGCAGGTAAATGGCTGTACAATATATTGTGTGCTGATTGTTATGAGTATACCAATGAGTTGATGATCAGGCTAAGAGATGCACCTAATTTGAATGCGCTTGATTACCAGTTGTTGCATACATTCTACGGGCATTATACCGGTAAATGTGTAAATGATTTTATTGAAAAAAATAATCTTCATCACCAGGTGCATCTTATAGCGTCACACGGGCATACCGCTTTTCATATCCCCGAAAAATTACTTACAGCACAACTTGGCGATGGAGCTGCAATTGCTGCTGAAACAAAACTGCCAGTTGTAACAGATCTTCGCTCATTAGATGTTGCATTAGGCGGACAAGGGGCGCCAATTGTTCCTATTGGAGAGATGTTGTTATTTGAAGGGTTCGATTTTTTTTTAAATCTTGGAGGCATTGCAAACATTACTGCCATAATAAAAAGCGGGTTACACAATGATGAAATAATCGCTTTTGATATTTGCGCCGCAAACCGTGTTTTAAACATGCTTGCAGCGGAAAAACATTTGCCTTATGATGAAGATGGTAAAATTGCTTCTTCGGGAGAAATAGATTCCGTTTTGCTCGAGAAGCTAAACACGTTGGGTTATTACATAAAGCGCCATCCAAAGTCTTTAGGAAACGATTTCGGAACAGAAGTAGTTTATCCTTTGATAAAATCATTTTCAATAAACACCAAAAATGCATT
>CAXSEB010000030.1:0-1632 GCA_964235805.1 uncultured Chitinophagaceae bacterium
TTCATCACTTTGTTTACTGCTTTAAGAAACCGTTCAAATGAAATCGGTTTTAATAAATAATCCACTGCATCAAGATCAAACCCTTCTACAGCAAATTTTCTAAAGGCCGTTGTAAATATCACTTTGGGCGGATTAGAAAGTGTACGCATAAAGTCAGTGCCTAATATATAAGGCATCTGTATATCCAGGAATAAAAGATCAATTGTTTTATGTTGAAGTAAGGCCAGTGCATCAACCGCATTGCTGCAGGTACCTGCAAGATGCAGTGCCGGGATAGCGTTAATATATTTCTCAATCACCAGCAAAGCAGGTGGCTCATCATCTACAGCAATACAATTTATTTGCTTATAATCTGGCAATTGTTCGATATTTTAATTAACCAAAACTTCTGCACTTTTCGCATCATATAAATCACTTGTATGACCAAGAGGTATTTGCATATTTACAGTAAAAGTATGAGCTGTGGATTCAGTTTGAAATAAATGGTTTGCGGGGTATAAAAGTTTAAGCCGCTTATTTACATTACTTAAACCAATACCACTTTTTTTATCTTTAATTTTTTCCTCTTCAGGCTTGCTGTTAGACATAGAAAAATGAAGCACGTTCTCATCTGCTTGTATAAAAATTTTTATCCAGGCCTCTCTCAGCATTTTGCTGGCGCCATGTTTAAAACCGTTTTCTATAAAAGGTATCATAAGCAAAGCTGTTATGGCCTTATTGGTGATGATGCCTTTATTTCTATATTGATATTAAGGCTTCCATAGCGTACTTTTTCAAGATCTATGTAGTCATTTATCATTTTAATTTCTTTGGAAAGGGGCACTAGGTCCGCATCACAATCTGTAATCATATACTTTAATGTATCAGAAAGATTAGTTACAAGTTTAGGTGCCTGCATAGATTGATTGAGTGTAAAGGAATAAATATTATTTAATGTGTTGAAAAGAAAGTGAGGATGTATCTGTGCTTTTAAGAGTTGTAATTCAGCATTTGCATTTTCACGGCTCAACAATTGATTCTCATTTTTTTAATGTAAAAGTTTTTAAGCGTTTTAAAAGCGATTGCCAGCCCGGTGCTAATTGGAAAATAGGTCACCAGCGATATTAGAAGAAACCAGCAAAGAACGTCAGTTGACATAAACGGTAGGCCTGCGTAAGAATGTATTGCTTTAAGAATTGTGATGTGTTCAAAATAATAAAGGCAATACACGCCAATGCTCAAACCAATAATGCCTGCAGTAAATGCTACATATCTATTGTGGCTAAAAAACTTAGGCAGTAAAAAATAAAGCACAATATAGCAAAAGAACATTTGCGTAGCTACATTACAAAACACCTCAATTACCTGGAGCAGAGCCCATTTTCTAAAACCCGTCTTTTCCAGATAAGCATGAAAATATGTTACCAAAGAAAACAAATAATAGACAACCCAAAAAGCAATATGCCTGTAAAGCCGCTGAGGAAATCTATTATTAAATATGAAAATTTAACATGTTATTCTATGTTAATTACCTGTCTAAAAGTGTTGAAATAATGGGTTTGAGTAGAACTGAAAGTTTTTGAGCCTCATTACTTATCTTATCGGCTTCTGAAAATTTAAGATTGAATGAGTTAACAAATGATTACCTTTTTG
>CAXSEB010000030.1:1642-12635 GCA_964235805.1 uncultured Chitinophagaceae bacterium
AATATGAAATCCTGTTTGGTCATAAATCAATTTATTTCCGCGTGCACTAAAGTTTAAAACTAATGCCTGTAAGAACCATAAAATTTGCTGAGCCGCCGGGGCCTGTTGTGTTAACACCGGTAATTTCTGTAGCTCTTTTGTCTGCTACATTCTGTTTTATTCTGCGATCGACAACTATAGGTAAATAAGCATATGCAGTAATTTTGTTTATAGTGTATAAGATGCCTGGTTCAATGGAAAAGTAATAACCTGCCCTGCGGCCACCATTGCTGCCGCCAATTAAATCGTATACAGGAGAACCTTCGTTACGAATGCCTGCCGAAAAAGAAAACTTATTTACATTTATTATTCCTCCTGCTCGTATTGAAAAGACATCCGGAACACTGTTGTAAATTTCACCTGTTTTCATCTGAAGATCTGTGGGAGTTCTTCCAACAGTATAAGTAGTGCCGTTAAGCTCTCTGGGGCTTATGAGGTAGTAAACATTACCATAAACGCTCATTTTATTGTTTATCTGGTAAAAGGTGTTTGCTTCTGTTATAATACCCGTGCCGCCATCACCCAATTGAATGCCCGGGTTAACAGCTGATAAAACTTTAGTGCTGTCGTTTCTATAAAAATAATCCTGGTAGTTATAATTGCCGGTGGGAAACTTAATGCCAACGCCTAACTGTATATTAAATTTCTGTTTTAAAGATGAAGGTATAACCATTTATAAGCAGTAAAACGAATATCACTTATGCCAAAAGAATGTGTAGTATGCCTTGTTGTATTACGGCCGCCATGTTCAAATGATGATGTTCTTGCATTTGCAGTAATTGGCAGGCCGAGATCAATTGACCATCCATGTGCTAACACTTTGCTTACGGATGTTTCCAGCGTATATACCTCGTTTACTGATTCGTTTTGTGGTGGTGTTTTTAGGTCAACCTTTTCTCTAAAGTCCCGAAACGATCTGAAATACCGATTGGTAATATTTACCTGCCAGCCCGAAGTTGAAAAGGCATGGTCTGTAAAATTGTACTGCCCAAATCCAGAAAGGTTCCTTATAGGAATGCATCCTTGTGAATGTGCTAACTTTGATAACATTAGAAATACGGAGAAAAACAGGATACTCTTTTTCATATCTTAATTTTTATTTAGAAAGAACTTACTCTTTGCTTATAGCATCATCTGTATAAAACATTAATGGCTTTTCAATCATCTCATCAAGCGTAAGACCCAATGAAATGGTGATGGTATTTTTATCACTTGTAACATTAAAAACATGCCTGCCGTTGTACTGTGCTTGCAGCCTCTTTTGTACCTGCAAAAGCTGTATGTTTTCTTCGATGGTTTTAGAGAAAATCGCGGACTCTCCACATATAGAAAGTATAAATTGGAAATTTGGTTTCTTCATTGTCATATTTACCATTAATAAAATCTGCTGTTGCCTGTTCTTATCAAATATTTCAAAAGCAAAATCTGCCAAAGGCAGTAGTAGTAATGGTTCAATGTATCTGTTGCCGGTAACAATATTATTCTGAATGTTTGCAGTGAGCCTTTTACCCCAGCTTATTTTTTCAAGATCAATATAGTTTCTTAATAACAATAACTCCTTATCAAGCGGGATCGGTTCATCACTTTCGTATAATATATAACTTAACAGATCTGAAAGTTTAAGCAACATCTCCGGCGACTGTCCGGATCCGTTAAGCATATCCTTGTGAATACTGTTTAGAGAGTTGAATAAAAACCTTGGATGCACCTGGCTTTTCAATAACTGTACTTCTGCATTTATTTTTTGCTTTGCCAAGAGTTCGTTTTGTTTTTGTTGCAAATAAAAATTCTTACTCATTTTTATACCTATGGCAAACCCACTTACCATAAGCGGGAACACTAATCCGTTGTGAACAGTGAAATCAATTTTCCTGACAATGCTTGCCCGGCTTAAAGGCATATCCCATGCAAGTTTCACATCAAACAAAATACTAAGCCACGCCGAAAGTGCCACCAGCAATACGCTTGAAAATAATATAATGATCAACAACCTGCCATACTTCTCTTTCAGTATATACCTTGGTAATAAAAAGTAAATAGCAAAGTAGGCGTAAAAAACAGACACAGGCAGAAACAGGAGTAAGTCTTTAAACCTTATTATGTAAGTGCTTGCATAAGATAAATACTTAAGATCAAATACATAAAAACGAAAAAAGAAGATATGCAGAGCAAGAACTAGCCAAAACGTTACATGTCTCATGATGCGATGAGAATGCTGTTCTGAAAATATGAATTGAAGTAATGACACAATCTCTCTTCTTTTATAAAAATAAACATCACAGGAAACTTCTGCAGATCAATTGTATATGAAAAGCGTTCTTTTGACGACAAAAGCCATCTAACGATCTTAATGCCAAATATCGCCAATCAGGTAAACATGATTCAATCCTGCTGTTAAGTATTGCTTCGTTAATGCCAATGAGCGAATAAAATGCACTTACAAAGTGCATGAAATTACTTTTACTTTTTAGCAGCTCAATAATTCTTGTTGCTTTACAACACACAGCTAAGACAGATTCCGTAACCAAAAAAATCAAGTATATGAAACTTTTATCATCTCGAATGCTTATAGTTGTAAGCATTGCACTTTTCGTATTTTCCTGTCAAAAGCCGATTGATATTTTTCATCCGGGTAATGGAAAAGACAACGACAAATCTAATACATACAGCAGCTCGCAGGTAAAAATGGGAGCTGGTAAGGCCCGTTCATGGATTACAATTGATAAGAAGGGGGTACCTAAAGAAATTGGTGTAGAAATGACTGATGATGTATTATATGGACTTGCTGATACTAATTTTAATGTTACCATACCCTTTCATGCAAAGGCTAAAGAAATTACGCCATTCGATCATTTGTATATTACCTGGGCTTCACATGGGCACCCGCTTCCAGGTACTTTTATAGGCCCGCATTTTGATGTTCGCTTTTTTATGACAAGCCTAGCTGAACATCTTGCTATACCTGCTTACGCTGCAGCGCCAGCAGGATTTGATAATCATCCGCCAACAGGTTATATGCCTGCTAATTATTTTCCGGATGCTCCGATACCGCAGTTGGGCTTACATTGGACTGATAAGACGTTTTCAAATCCTGTTACATCAGCTATGATACTAGGCTCTTATGATGGGAGATTTACATTCATTTCGCCTATAATGGTACTTGATGTATTACAAAGCGGGCAAAACTTTTCAGCATCTTATGCTCAACCGCAATATTTTGCAGAGACAAATAAATATTATCCAACACGATATAACATCTACAAAGATGATGCAACACAAAAACACTACATAACGCTTAGCGATTTTGTTCTAAGATAATTAAGGCAGAAGTATTTAGTTGATAAAGCATTTTGTAATATCAACTGTAATAATCTTTGGCTGTTTCGATAAACGAAACGGCCATTTTTATTGTATATCACTGAGGAAACGGTTAAGTCCTTCTTAAAAAAAAATTACTTTTGCGACATAATATTACATAATGAATAAAGGACCGGTTTCACATTTTATAGAACACCATTACAGGCATTTTAATGCAGCAGCTTTAGTAGATGCAGCCAAAGGTTACGTTACTCATTTAGATGAAGGTGGTAAAATGATGATAACGCTTGCAGGTGCTATGAGCACCGCTGAGCTGGGGATTTCGCTTACTGAAATGATTCGACAGGATAAAGTTGCCATCATCAGTTGTACAGGCGCAAATCTCGAAGAAGATATCATGAACTTGGTAGCTCATACCAAATATAAGCGTGTTCCTAACTACCGTGAGCTTGGACCTAAAGATGAATGGGAACTTTTAGAGCAAGGCTATAACCGTGTGACAGATACCTGCATTCCTGAAGAAGAAGCGTTCAGAAGAATACAAAGGCATATTCATAAAATTTGGAAAGATGCTGAAGAAAAAGGTGAACGTTACTTTCCACATGAATATATGTATAAGCTTTTGCTAAGTGAAGTGATGAAAGAGAATTATGAAATTCCTGTAGAGCATAGCTGGATGATTGCGGCTGCAGAAAAAAATCTTCCAATAATAGTTCCCGGCTGGGAAGACAGTACCATGGGAAACATCTTTGCAAGCTATGTTGTTAAAGGAGAATTGAAAGCAAGTACAATGAAATCAGGTATTGAATATATGGTGTGGCTAAGCGATTGGTATCAAAAAAGCTCCGGTGGCAAAGGCATTGGTTTCTTCCAGATCGGCGGCGGCATTGCGGGTGATTTCCCTATTTGTGTTGTGCCGATGCTTTACCAGGATCTTGAAATGCATGAGATACCTTTCTGGAGTTATTTTTGCCAAATATCTGATTCCACTACTTCTTATGGATCATACTCCGGAGCAGTTCCCAACGAGAAAATTACCTGGGGCAAATTGGATATTCATACACCCAAATTCGTTATTGAAAGCGATGCAACAATTGTAGCTCCGCTGATATTTGCATGGGTGCTTGGGTGGTAAACTCGATTCTGTAACTTGGTGATTTCATAATTTAAATGTTTCCAGCAAAAAACCTTTCTCCGCAGCAAGTGGCGGCATTTACTGCTTTACCAATTGCGCTACTGGCGGGCCTTGCAGTGTTTTTTACTGATCTTAGCTGGAAAGTGGCTCTTGGAACTGTGCTGGCTCTTTATTGCATTGCCTATCTTCTTATATTCTTTGTTATTCAGCGTTTCATATACAGAAAAATAAAGCTTATCTATAAATTAATTTATCAAACCAAAGCAAGTAAAAGAGAAGAGTTCTATCATAAACATATCCTTCCCCAAAAAAGCATCCAGGAAGTTAATAAAGATGTTGAGGAATGGGCTGAAACTCACAGTGCAGAGATAGAAACTTTAAAAAAAAATGAAGCCTATAGAAAGGAATTCTTATTAAACCTCTCTCACGAACTTAAAACACCAATTTTTGCCATCCAGGGTTATGTTGATACCCTGCTAAATGGTGCGCTGGACAAGCCAGAGGTTAATAAAAAATTTCTAACTAATGCCTCAAGAAACATTGACAGGCTGGTTAATCTTGTTGATGATCTTGATGAAATTTCAAAATTAGAAATGGGTGAGCAATTACTCTACAAAGAAAATTTTGTAATACAGGATGTTCTTAAAGACGTTTTTGAATTGCTCTCGATAAAAGCGGATGAAAAACTTATAAAATGTTTAATAAAAAAAGGTTGCGAAGAGCCGGTAATTGTTTTTGCTGACAAAGAAAAAATAAAGCAGGTATTGATAAACCTTATAGACAATGCAATTAAATACGGCAAACAAAATGGCGAGATTGAAGGAAGTGTTTACAAGGTAGATGGCAAAACGGTATTAATAGAAATAAGCGATAATGGTGCTGGCATCGCCGAAGAACATTTATCAAGAATTTTCGAGCGGTTTTATCGCACCGATCTTGCACGCAGTCGCAAGATCGGTGGCAGTGGCCTCGGTCTGGCGATTTGCAAACATATTATTGAAGCTCATGGCCACACTATTCATGTGCGCAGTAAGATTGATGTAGGCAGTACCTTTGGGTTCACGCTTCAATCAACTAAAACAGTAAGATAATGTACCAAAATAAAAAACCACTCTTTTTCAGGAGAGTGGTTTGTGTAAGCAAGATTTTTGCTAGTAAATTTTAGAATTTAGTCCAGCCTTTCCACCATGTATCGCCGGGGCCAACTGCGCCACGATATGCCACTGCGTTGAATCCTGTTAACTTAACATTTGAAAATGTTGCCCCGCTTAATAGTGGTGAGCCATCCATTGGAGTAAAATCAGGAGCCGTGTAATTAAATGGTGCTGTTAACTTAACTTCTTCATTTGTTGGTAAAATACTATTGCCGGTTGCTTCGGTTAAAAACCATGTTGTAATGCTTGCGTCCGTTGCCCCGGTTGGCGTAGTTGCACTTGGCGAATATTTTATTGGTATGGCGCAATTCGCGATGATTGTATTTTGAATTTGTAATTCGTTACTTGTAATGTTCAAATCTGTGGGTGATCCCTTACTGGCATCAAAAAGTAAACCTATAGGCCAGCCCATTATAATTGAATTATAAATTGATTCTTTAGTATTTCTTCTGATGTGGCCGCCGGCATTGTATAAACTGTTACCAACGCTTGTTGTCGATTGACGCGGTCCTATAATTGTCATATTGCTGAATAAAGCACTGGTTATTGGAGTTAATATGCTGCCGTTAGCATCATTGTCGCTTTCAAACCCATTTGATTTTGAAATATCAGCAACTGCACTGTCTCGCAAACCAATACCAAATTGCACTTTACCGCTAAATCCATTATCAGTATCAAAGTCGTCATCAAGCCCCCTGTATGCAATTAGATGATTACAATTAACTGTTCCGCCAAACCACTCAAACGAGTCATCGTTTGCATAAGACACCTGTACATAATCGATTGTAGTTCCGGAACCTACCCCGGCAAGCGTTAAACCGTTTATTTCGTTATCAGGTAGAAAAGCATACCCGGCATATTCAATTCTTACATACCTGAGTATTCCGCTGTTATCAGCAGGGTTTTGTCCTTGTGTAATAGCCGTTCCATACAAACCAAGATTATCGCTGTTGTTAACACCTCCTTCAACAGCGCCAACTCCCTGCACGCCATTAAATGATGCATTAGTTGGGGCATTGCCTAATATTACCAGCCCTGCCCAATCTCCCCTGGCAGGTGTAGCAGATTCCGAGGTAAACACAATTGGCTTATCAGCAGTGCCATCAGCAATTATTTTTGAACTGCGTGTTATTATTAAGCCGCCTTGCTTATTTAATTCACCCACTATTTTTGTGCCCGGCTCTATAGTTAGAATAGCGCCGTTGGTTACATACACCAATCCTCGAAGTTTATAGGTGTTTGCTGCATGCAATGTGCGGTTAGCTGTTATTCTTCCTTCCAGTATTACGTTCTCGTTTGTACCTGTGGAATCTACAGGCGTTATTGTAGATGGGTTTCCATCAATTTCAATCTTCCGGCATCCGATTGATAACAATCCCATTATTAAAGTGCAAAGAAGTATTTTTTTCATTTTTATATTTTAAAAAGGTTTACGAATTTTTTATTTTTTATCTGATATTGTAGCTGAAGGTTATCCCTACATTAGAGCCATACTTACGGCGGATGGCCAGTCCGTCAATTTCCTTGTCATATTTTTTATTGTTATTAAGATCATGGTAAAACTTTGCATCAAGATTTAAAATATCAGAGAGATTCAATTTAAATTCTCCGCGATTCCGATATACCTTCTTCGCTATTTGAAAATCAAGCAAACCACGAGGTGCTTCCCAAACAGGCGGGTAACTGTCATTACTGATTGTTCCATTATTTGTAGAATTACCAACATAATAAATACGCCTCCCTATTTGATTAAATAACACTGTCGTACTCAATCCTGCTTTTTCAATATCATACTGAGCGCTTACGTTTATTAAATATGGGCTTTGACCTTGCATTGGCCTGTTTAAGCCTGGCACTCTGTTATAGATATAAGATAGATTACCTTGTAAAGTAAAATTCTTGAAGGCTTCATTAAAGTCAAGCTTCTTTCTAACTTCAAGCTCTGCACCGTAACTGTTTGCCTTGGGAGAATTGATATAATTAAAGGTACTGCTGCTGCCAGCACCGGTTTGATTGAAATACAGCTCAATAGGATTTTTGAAATATTTATAAAACAAACCGAGAGTAAGCAACTCTCCCGCTCTTGGATACACTTCGTATCTTACATCTGCATTTGTAATTTTTGAACGCAGCAATCTTGGTTCACCTGTAACGGTAGCACCCAAATCAAAGTCATAAAAACTAAAATTGCTTAATTCCCTAAATTCAGGCCTGATAACTGTTTGAGAGCCTGAAACTCTAAAATTGGTTTTATCATTTAGTTTATAGGTAATATTTATACCCGGCAAAAAATCTGTTTTCTTACTGTGAAAAAAACGATCATCACTTTGCCTTGTACTGCCAACAATCTGATCGAAATCTTCAACCCTTACACCCCAAACCACCCTGATGTTCCTGTTTATAAGATTATCAAATTGCAAGAACCCCGCATTTAAAATTGAGTTAGCCAGGTAGCGATAACGGTTGCCAGATATTTCATTTAAAGCAAACTTATTATCTGTGCCATTTCCAAAATTTGCAGGACTAAAAACTACCGATTGATCCAAATGCCTAAGCTCAGTATTATCACCTGGAAGGTAAATAGCAAAAGGCCTGCTATCAAACAAACGATCCTTCACCTGGAAAAAATATCCTCCTTTCACAGATTGTGTTGTACCGTTTACCATAAAGCTTTTGCTTATATCTGCTCCCGCAGTATAGATATAGTCATTTAAAAAACCGAAATACCTGCTGCCGCTTTTTTGCGACGCATTAGAAGCTCCCACCAATAGTGAATAAGGAGAATTAGGGTTAGTAGGATCATCCTGGTTATATTGTATACGGCGTTGGTCTGGTACGTACTGGTCAAGGATGTTAAAGCTTCCATACCAATGAAACTTACTCCTTATAGAAGGAATATTATGATCGCCGGATATTTGAGTATTGAAGAACGTATTTGCTTTAAAAGCAAGTTCCGTTGCACGTATATTATCGTACCCTAACACATTTCCAGAGCCACTTTCAAAATCTCTGCCTGTTCTTATCGTGCTGTAGTTTGAGGTATTTACGTTAAGGATATTTTTAAATGAGATTTTATTATTTGCTCCTAACTGTAGCGTTACATTGGCCAATGCACCTGCCAATATATCCTGGCTGTATTTCTTATTAAAATAATCAAAACTTATACTTGCCGTGTTATCTTGGATAGAGAAAATACAATTCTCATAATCTGTTCTTCTGTTGGTGCGGTTATAGTTGACAGCAAAAATGGCCGCCAGCTTATTCTTTCTAAAACGAGAATTAAAGCCGCCGCTTAGTTGCAAATTCTCTGATAACAAAGGCAAATAGTTTTGTTTGTTAGTTGTTGCCTGCCAAACATTTTGAAAGGTGGATATAAGAGAAGTCTTTGCGTTTGGAGTCATATTATTAAACTCCGCCTTTCTTGGAAAGTTGTTAGCTAAGCCCCTAACACCATTATCGAATCCCAAAAAATCATACTTGCCACCTGCATATGAATAGAAATCTTTTCCTATTGTTTGCGTATTAAAGCCAGTACCTACCTGTACATTAATAAAATTTTGCGCAGGCACATCTTTAGTATTTACCTGGATGATACCACCGGCCCACTCTCCCGGCAATTCCGGCACAAATGCTTTATTAATAATAATATTATCAATGATAGAAGCAGGAAAAATATCAAAACTGAAAGTCTTTCTATCAGGTTCAGTGCTACTTAGTAAAATGCCGTTAAGCATTGCTTGGTTATATCTATCAGCAAGGCCCCTAACCACTAAATATTTTCCATCTTGTATGCTTGTGCCCGGAACCCGTTTAAGAACTTCGCCTGTATTCCTGTCGGGAGAACGTCTTATAGCTTCTGAAGAAATTACCTGTGCAACTGTGTTGGTATTTTTTTGATAAGAGATTAATGAAGCAACAGTTTCTTTACGTGCAGAACCGGTTATAACAATTTCAGATTCTGTTTTAGCTGCAGATTCCAACGTAGCTTCAAGCGGCGTAATATTATTAGCAGTAACTGTTACATCAGTTAATTCTTTTATCTTAAAACCAACTGAAGTAAGTTTAAGTATATATGTTTTACCCGGTGCCAGGGAAAGCACAAACCGGCCATCAATATCAGTGGCAACACCGCTGTTTGAACCATTAATTAAAACCGAAACACCGGGCAAAGGGCTTCCTGTTTTGGCATCGGTAACCTTTCCTTCTACCTTTCCCGACTGGCAAAAAGTACATGTGGATATTAAGATAAAAAGTAAAAAAGTAATTATAAATCTCATGCAATAAATATTTATGCAAAGAGATTACTTTGATGTTAACTCAGTATTATGCCAATGTTATCTAAATGTTACCGAAGCATAATAACAAAGTGTGTCTGCATCAAAACCTGCCTTTATTGTGAGATGTTTAGCCTTTAATAAACAAATTAAATAGTTTTGCATTCCATTAGATGAGCATCGTCTTAATATGGAACTTATAACGATTAATCTATCCTTTGTGAGATATAATTTCATTCTCTTCTCTATATTATTATTTATCCATGTTTCGCTATTAGCACAGGAATCACGGGATACAATTTGTATCCTTCAGTTAAATGATGTCTATGAAATTGGCCCATTGAACCACGGCACTGTTGGCGGCATGGCAAGAGTAGCTACTTTGATAAAGCAACACGAACTCCGCTATAAAACATTCGTTGTGCTGGCTGGCGATTTTGCAAGTCCGTCTGTTATTGGCACTACAAAAATTGACGGGCAAAGGGTAAACGGCAGGCACATGGTTGATATCATGAACAAAGCGGGTATTGATGCGGTAACTTTTGGCAACCATGAATTTGATATTCCTGAGAATGACCTGCAGCAGCGCATTAATGAATCGCAATTTGCATGGATAAGCAGTGATGTATTGCACTTAAGTTCAAGCGGCGTGGTATCTCCCTTTTATAGAACTAAGCCGGATTCTGTGCCGATAGCGACTTACCTGCTGCTTTCATCTGCACATAGCCAGTTTAATGTAGGCATCGTATCCGCCACTATTCAAAGTAATAAGCAGCCCTGGGTAGAATATACTGATAACCTGCACTCAATAAAAAAAGCATGGAAACAGGTAAGAAAGAAATCTGATGTTGTAGTTGGTCTTACTCATTTGAGCCTTGCTGAAGATGAAAGAATATTAAGGAAACTTAAGCGCATACCATTAATTATGGGCGGCCATGAGCACCAGCATAACTATGTTACTGTTCATAAAGCAGCAATCGCTAAAGCTGATGCTAATGCCAAAACTATGTACCGGCATCTTATATTCAGAGATGGCAAAAGAAGAAAGCTGAAGATAATTTCTGAATATAAGA
>CAXSEB010000031.1:0-227 GCA_964235805.1 uncultured Chitinophagaceae bacterium
GCCGCCTACATAATGAATTGTACGACCAATCAGCGCTGCACCACCTGCACCTATAGTTAATGGTTGCCCTGTTGCCGGATCTTTTAATTGGGGTCCATCAGACCAGGTATTATTAGTTATGTCGTAAATAATTACCTGGCTGCTAACAGGGCCGTCAGCGTTAACTGCCCTACCACCAATGTGCCATATCTTATCATCAACTAACACACATTCCTGGTGTGAAATAG
>CAXSEB010000031.1:237-12365 GCA_964235805.1 uncultured Chitinophagaceae bacterium
CTTTCCCCGCAGGAAAAGACGCAATCAGGTTCCATTGATCTAAGGCAGGATCATAAACTTCATTATCGTTCTCAAAATTCGGATGTTCCCCAAATCCCCCAAACACATAAATTTTGCCTTTATATTCTACACCAGGGCATTCGCCTCTTTTTCTAAGGGCATCGGACTTCCTGGTCCATTGGGCTTTTGCAGTATAAGTCTGAAGAAATAAACAGAAAATAATAAGGCCGATGTAGGTAAAGATTACATTCGAACTTTTTTGAAAATTGTTGATGTTGACTTGTTTCATTAGGTACATAATTATATCAATATAGAGAACACAAATTCATTTGAACCGGAATTTAAATAAGAGTGGATTCAAGAATGAATGTTGTTAGTTGTAAAAACAAACAATCGAAGTGGAATCTTCCAGATAGAATATATGAGGATGGAAATTTGAGATGATATTACTCACTATATGAAGACTAAAAAAGACTTGCAAATCAGTGAAAAGTAATCTCGGCTATAGCAATAGTAAATACTATCACCATATTTAAGGCGAAAATAGTACAAACCTTCAATATATCAAATAGTTACGGAAAAAAAACCGATAATTATTTTAACGTTTCATCAAGCCATTTAAAAAATTCATGTTGCCACACCATTGCATTTTGAGGAGCTAATACCCAATGGTTTTCATCTGGCAGATAAAGAAGCCTGCTTTTTATTCCCTTAAGTTGTGCAACCTGAAAGGCTTGTAAGCCCTGTTCAATCGGAACTCTGTAATCTTTTCCGCCTTGCACAATCATTATAGGTGTATTCCATTTATCTACATATCTGCTGGGAGAGAATTTATCAAAGCTATTTTTTGCAGCCTTATTTTTGGTATCCCAATAATTACCGCCAATGTCCCAGTTTGTAAACCACAATTCTTCTGTGGTTCCTGTCATGCTTTTAAGATCAAAAACGCCATCATGTGAAATAAAGGTTTTAAAGCGTCCATTATGCATTCCTTCAAGCATATACACGGAATAACCTCCAAAGCTTGCACCCACACACCCTCTGCGGTTGATATCTACAAATTTTTCTTTTGATACTTCATCAATCGCGGTAAGATAGTCCTTAATAACCTGGCCACCCCAATTTTTGCTAACATCCTGGCTCCATTTAGTTCCGTTACCAAACACTCCCCTTCTATCTGGTGCAACAACAATATAACCCTGCGCAGCCATTAGTTGAAAATTCCACCTAAAAGAATAAAACGGTGTGGTGCCTTGTGGACCACCAAGACAAAAAAGTAAAGTTGGATACTTTTTACTTGAATCGAAGCCCGGGGGGTAAATGATCCAGGTCGGCATTAATTTATTGTCAGTCGTTCTTATAAAACGCCTTTCAGTTTTACTGGTATCGATTGTATTGTAAAAATTATCATTTACATGCGAGAGCTGTTGCATACTTCCTGTTGTTTTATCAACGGAATAAATTTCAGGTGCATGGTTCAGATCAACCTTTGATGCAATTAGTTTATTACCTACGTCTCCAATTACATCAGACATTTGAAATTCACCGTTGGTTATAGGCCTGATGCTCACTTTTGTATAACCTGAGCTTAAGTCTGCATCAAACAATTGTTGAGTGGCTTTTACCGGTGCCCAGAAATAGATATGTTTTCCATCTTCGCTCCATTTAAACCCATTCACATGCAGATCGTCACGTTGTTTAGTAAGATTGTATTTATTGCCATCTTTCATAACTACCAGGTCTTGCTTGTCAGATTCAAAGCCATCACGGCTCATACTTAGCCAGGCAAGAGTTCCGTCTTTATTAAAAGCAGGATTGATATCATAACCCATCATTCCCTGCGAAAGGTTAGTTGTTTTGCCTGTTGCAATATTGTATTGGTATAAATCAGTATTGGTGCTTAAGGCATATTCTTTCCCAAACTTTTTCTTGGTAACGTATATCACGTTTTTACTATCAGGACTCCAGGTGTAATCCTCTTCACCGCCAAATGGTTTTTGAGGCGAATCAAATGGCTCACCTGGCATTATATCTTTTTCATTCTCCTTTTTTCCGTTAATGAGATCAGCGACAAATACGTGATCAAATTTTCCATCTTCCCATGTGTCCCAATGGCGGTAATTGAGATTATCAAAAATGTAAGCGTTTGATTTTGTAAGCTCGGGATAGTGATCGTCGCCCTTCACATTAAGTAGCTTTACTTCTTTATTAAAGATGATGTGTTTGCCATCAGGAGAAATATTTTTATCTCTTAAAACACTGTCTTTATTTAATGTTTGCACAGAGGATCCACCATCTACTGACACCACAAAAGTTTCATGTGTGCTTTTGTTTTCAGTAATGTTTGGTGTACTTACAGTATACACTACGCTTTTTTTATCTTTTGTTAAACTAAGGCCCGTTACTCTGCCGAGCTTCCACAAAAATTCAGGTGACATTTTAATATGTGGCGCAGGTATATTGGTTTGAGAAAAGGCAAATTGTAATGATAATAAAAAAATGGATATAATGATTTTCTTCTTCATGTAAGTTCTGACTTAATTAATTTAAATACTTTACTTCTAATGCTTATTTCTTCAATCCCATATCATTAATAATAGCCTCAATTTTACCATCTAACTTCTTTTCCGTTTCTTCAAATTCTTCAGCGCTGTTGAGTTTGGTATTTACACTGAAATAAAACTTTATTTTTGGCTCAGTGCCGCTTGGGCGTGCAGAAATCTTGCTGCCATCTGATAAAATAAATTGAAGCACATTACTTTTTGGTAAGCCTATTTTTCCGCTTTCTCCGGTTGATAAATTCTTGCTGGTCTGTTGTTCATAATCCAGTAATTGTATCACGTCACAACCATTTATAATTTTTGGAGGATTATCACGGTAGCCCTGCATCATGTCGGCAATTTCTTTACTGCCGTTCATTCCTTTTTTAGTTATAGAGATAAGGTTTTCTTTGTAGAATCCATATTGAAGGTAAAGTTCAATAAGCTTATCGAATAAGCGTTTGCCCTGATTCTTTTCGTAGGCAGCCATTTCACATAATAGCGCTACGGCACTTACTGCATCTTTATCTCTTACATTATCTCCAATCATTAAACCGAAACTTTCTTCTCCACCAATCACATAATTTTCTTTGCCTTCCTTTTCTTTTATTAATTCTGCAATCCATTTAAAACCGGTGAGCACGTTATAGCAGGCAATGTTGTTCTGCTTTGCTATTTCATCAATAAGATCAGTAGTTACAATTGTTTTAATAACCATGTCATTGGGCTTTGCAGTACCTTTTATTTTTCTTGCTTCAATTATATAATTAAAAGCAAGCAATGCGGTTTGATTTCCGTTCATTAGGATCCACTCACCTTTATGGTTTTTAACGCCAATGCCAACCCGGTCAGCATCGGGATCTGTACCGAGCAAAATATCTGCATCAAGTTCTTTTGCTTTATTTAAGCCAATGCTCATTGTTTCTTTTTCCTCGGGGTTTGGATAATTCACTGTCGGAAAATTTCCATCAGGCGTAGCCTGCTGCTCAACAATGTGAACATTATCAAAGCCAAAAGCCTGCAGAACTTGTGGCACTAATTTTATTCCCGAACCGTGTATGGGGGTATAAACAATTTTAAGATCATGCTGAGCCTTACATACTTCAGGGTAAACACTAAGGCCGGCAACCATCTTTATATATTCATCATCAATCTCTTTCCCGATGATGGAAATATTGCTTTCACCACCCTGCCATTTTACATCCTCGATACTCTTAATAGCTTCTACTTCAGTAATAACATTTTTATCGTGAGGAGGTACAACCTGTCCTCCATCATCCCAGTAAGCTTTGTAACCATTATACTCTTTCGGATTGTGTGATGCAGTACATACAACACCTCCCTGGCATTTAAAACGGCGAATTGCAAAACTCAATTCAGGCGTAGGCCGCAGCGCATCAAACAAATAAACTTTTATTCCATTTGCCCCAAAAACATTAGCTGTAATTTCAGCAAATTCACGGCTGTTATTTCTGCTGTCGTGAGCAATAGCAACCTTTACATCACTAAAACATTTATTTAAATAATTAGCAAAACCCTGGGTTGCCATCCCTATTGTGTATTTATTTATCCTGTTTGTTCCAACCCCCATTATGCCTCTTAATCCACCGGTACCAAACTCAAGGTTCCTGTAAAATGCATCTTCTAAGTCCGCGGGATGTTCTTTTTGCAATTCCTTGATTTTATTTTTTGTGGCTTCATCATAAGCCGGGCCGAGCCATGTATCAATTCTTTGCTGCGTATTGCTTTCCATAAAAAAAATTAAAGATTTGAAGTTATAGAATTTTGATTATAAAACTGGTAACCATTAACTGACGTAATTTTGATGATGCTTAAATTGGTCTTGTTAAACAAAGCACACTCCAAATCTTTCCATCCAATAAAACCTATAGTATTTGTAGTTGTTTTATTAACAACCGTTCCTTTATTTGCACAGCATGATTCTACTCTTAATAAATTGAAATATACCGATACGTCCATTAAAGGAAACGGCTATCAAATTTATCCTTATAACAAAAAAAGAATACACCTTGTAGCTGCGGCAAATATTGTTGGGTACAGTGCGGTTTTAGCTGGCCTTAATGCTGCTTGGTATTCGCAATATCCAAGAAGTAAATTTCATTTTTTTAATGATAATGCGGAATGGCTGCAGGTTGATAAGGCTGGCCATGTTTACGGCTCTTATGTTGAAAGCCGTGCCAGTAACGAGTTGTGGCGCTGGTCTGGCTTACCTCGTAAGCAACGGATATGGATAAGCGGATTAAGCGGAGTTGCCTACCAAACAATTATTGAAACACTTGATGGTTTCTCTTCAGAATATGGTTGGAGCTGGGGCGATTTCACGGCTAATGTCATTGGATCTTCAATTTTTACAGCACAGGAACTTGCATGGGATGATCAGCGTATAAAACTTAAGTTTTCATTTCATAAAAAAAATTATCACCAGGCAGATCTTAATTCAAGAGCAAGCCAGATTTTTGGTAAATCTGAATCAGAAAGATTTTTTAAAGATTATAATGCGGTGACTGATTGGGTGAGCGTTGATGTTACGTCTTTCGTTACTGAAACAAAACTTCCCCAATGGATGGCAATTGCTTTCGGTTATGGCGCAGAGGGCATGTTTGGCGCAAGAAGTAATGTGGCCTTTGATAAAAATGGAGTCATAATTTTTGACCGCTCAGATGTTCAACGTTATCGGCAATGGTATTTATCTCCGGACATTGATCTTACTAAAATTAAAACCAACAGTAAAGGTTTACGATTATTATTTGGTGTACTTAGCGCATTTAAATTTCCTGCACCAAGTCTGGAGTTTTCGAGAGGAAAAATTACAGGTCATTGGGTGCAGTTTTAAATTTCCCTTTGCAACCTCAAACCATATACGCTCCGTTTACTTCATCGCCTTCAACTTCTACAATAATATGTTCTTCAATGGTTGTTGCTACTGAAAGGCCTACATAATCGGCAGTTATGGGAAAGGCTTTGTGTGTTCTTTCAACCAACACAAGAGTTTGTACTTTTTTAGGGTTATAATTAAGAATTGGCTTGATTGAATATAATAAAGTCCGGCCTCCATTTATCACGTCATCCACAACAATAATTACTTTTTCGTTCAGGTCAATTTCAGGGGTAATATCAATCCAGGTAACGTTTACTTTGTCAATATTTATTTCCATCAAGTCAAGCCGTCCTTTATAGATTGGTTGTAAAAAAGAAATCATTCTTTTTGCGATAACCAATCCATTGTCTTTTATACCTGCAAGTATAACCTGGTTCTCCCCTGCATTTCTTTCCAGTATTTCATAAGCCATGCGCTGCATTTTTTTTTCTGCAACTTCCTTGGTAAGAAAATAATTTTTTAACATCATGCAACACAAATTGAAATCGAGCAACACGAATTTAGTTATTAATTAATTCATTGGATTTGAATAACGGTATGTTTGATTTAATTAGAGAACCATTTGTGTTTATTAAGGGCCTTCCTGTAATTTCGTGATATGCAAATTTTGCAACAGATTATTTTTGCATTGGTAACAGTGATTGCTATAATACTGTTTAGTAAGAAAGCCGGGCAAATAAGAAGGAACATCCTTTTAGGGATTGATGAAGATCGCACGGACAGGCCTTCTGAGCGCTGGAAAAAAGTTTTGTTATTAGCGCTTGGTCAAAAGAAAATGTTCCGTTACCCGCTGGTTGCAATAATGCATTTTGTGATCTATGCCGGCTTCATCATTATCAATATTGAAGTGCTGGAAATTGTGCTTGATGGAGTTTTTGGAACTCATAGAATGTTTGCAGCAACCTTAGGCGGCTTATATTCTTTTCTTATTAATTTGTTTGAAGTTTTAGCTTTTGGCGTGTTGGTAGTATGTATTGCTTTTTTGGTAAGAAGAAATATATTAAAGCTGAATCGCTTTATAAGGCAGGAACTCGATGGCTGGCCTAAAAGTGATGCAAATTATATTCTTATTACAGAGATAATTTTGATGACTTTGTTTCTCACAATGAATGCTGCAGACAGAGCTTTACAATTACAGGGAAACGAACATTATGTTGATCACGGAAATTTTATTTTCTCTGGTTTAATGTCGCCTTTGTTTAAAAGTTTATCTGCAACTACACTTATAAGTATAGAACGAACTTGTTGGTGGGCGCACATTTTAGGCATTTTTGCTTTCTTGAATTATCTTCCCTACAGTAAGCATCTGCATATCTTACTTGCTTTTCCAAATGCCTATTATGGCTCATTATTACCAAAGGGCAAAATGGATAACATGGCAAATGTTCAGCAGGAAGTAACTTACATGTTCAAGCCTGAATTGGCGCCGCAAAATGGAGAAGAACAACCACACAAATTTGGCGCAAAAGACATTTTTGATCTTAGCTGGAAAAATCTTTTAGACGCATATAGCTGCACCGAATGTGGCAGATGTACTGTTGCCTGCCCTGCAAACCAAACAGGAAAGTTATTAAATCCACGTAAGATAATGATGGATACACGTGACCGTAGCGAGGAAGTTGGCAGAAACATTAATAACAACAAAACATTTGTAAACGATAATAAAACACTTCTTCATAACTATATAACTACAGAAGAATTAAGAGCTTGCACGACATGCAACGCTTGTGTTGAAGAATGCCCTGTTAGCATTAACCCGTTAGATATAATTTTGGAACTTCGCCGTTCTCTTGTTATGGAAGAAAGCAATGCTCCCCAGGAATGGAACGCAATGTTTAACAACGTGGAAAATAATTTTGCTCCCTGGAAATTTAGTCCTGATGAAAGAGAAAAATGGACAGAGTGAACCCGAAGTAATTGAAAGAAAATTGTGCTTTTGGGTTAACCCTTTTTTGCTACAACCGACAAAGAAACATTTACCGTTTTACTTAATACAGCACTTGTTTCTCCAACAGCATAATCAAGCCTGTTAAGTTCAAACTCGCCGGAAAATTTATAACCATCACCCTGGGGAGTTGCTGTAAATGGAAAAGATATTTCTTTGGTTATACCATGCATGGTTAACGTACCTGTAAAGTAATACCAACCTGATTTAGTTTTATTAGTAGTGCTTATTTTAGTTGATTTAATAATTATCTGCGGATATTTTTCTGCATCAAAATAACTGTCACTTCTTAAATGCTCATCCCTGTTTTCGCTATCTGTGTCAATAGTTTTTACATCAACAGAAACATTGATATTAGAAGCACCTAAATTTATAGGATCAAAATATATATTTCCTTTAAGACCTGAGAGATCACCGCCTGTGTTTACTCCAAAATTTTTTATGGTAAAATGGATTTTACTGCCTTCATCAACAGGTGTGTAAGCCTGAGCGTGCGCAAGAAAAGTAACCGCTGAAAAAAGAATTATAAAAAAAGTTCTAAGCATGGCAGGTTTAAGTCAAATATTATACAAAAAGAAGTTAAGAAATGTTAAAAAAGGTAGCTTATATTATTTCATCGGCTTCTCTGATTATGCGATAGTGCCTTTTTGTGGCCATCAGAAATTTTATTCCTTTAAATAACGGCCAGTATTTTATGCCTTGCTGATTGTTGTATTTGCTGATGCGATACAATATTTTCCAGTGCTTTAATATTTCTCTGTAAGCGCCGGCAAGTGTATATCCTGTATCATAAAAGTGATTTGGCTCAGCGCCGCATCCATTATATTCGAGAATAGAGAAATTCTTTCCTTGTTTAAGGTCTTCAACAGAGGTACACATAATATCGTACCTGCCGTAAAAAAAATCATTTACTGATAAACTTATGTTGTCAATAAAATTTACCAGCTTATCACTAATTTCTTTTTCTAAGTTTATAAAATGTGCACCACGATTGTGATTGGCAGCATGGCTTAGTACATATTTTTCTCCGGCAGGCAATATCTTTTCAAAATTTTCACTATGCTTACTTTTTAATTCACTTACCCTTTTAAACGCTTTGGGATGATTAAGTATTAACTGGTGAAGCGTATGTTTTCCATCGCCAATAACCTGCAATGGTATCTTATATAAAAACCCGGTTATAGCCCCTTTAAGTTTATCAGGGTAGCGGTAATAAAAAATGCTTACTTCCATTGGGTATTTTACCAGTTCCTGGATAATGTATTCAACCGGTACTTTTTGGTGATATTCTCTTAGTTGCTGTTCTGTATCAAATTTTCTAAACAAAATTCCTTGCCCGCCAACCTCTGGCTTAACTATCAAAGGATACGTAATCTTTTCCACTAAAAGCTTTTTTGTTACCGATTCAAAACTTTCCTGCGGTTCAACATTGCATGTAGACGGATAAGTGTGCAAAGGCAGCAGATCATACATTTCTTTTTTAGGTTCGCCTTCCATGCCGCCAAACGTAAGCTTGGGATTGCTCGGAGTAAAAAACCAAACGGCTCCTGATCTAACTATGTACCAAATCCACACAGGTACAAGAGGTGCATATAATAATTTAAAAGGCCATTGCTCCCAGTTTATTATCCTGTTTATAACTCCTTTCAATCAATATTATTTAAAACAAAAATAAGTTAATCAGCAACTCGATAGTTTTTATGAATATTGTTGTTGTACTTTTATTTTGGTAAGAAATAATTATTTGTATGCATGTATCAACTATGGCAGAAATGACCGCAGCAGGGGAAACTCCTGAAATTTTATTTTGGGTTGGCTGCGCCGGAAGTTTTGATCAAAGAGCACAAAAAATAACGAGGGCATTTGCTTCAATCTTATCAAAAGTTGGGGTTAAATATGCCATTCTTGGAAACGAAGAAATGTGTACCGGCGATCCTGCAAGAAGAGCTGGCAACGAATTTATGTTTCAAATGATGGCCTACCAGAATATACAGGTGCTTAATGGTTATGGAATAAAAAAAATTGTAACTGCGTGTCCCCATTGTTTTAATATTTTAAAGAATGAATATCCCGAGCTTGGAGGCAACTATAATGTTGTTCATCATGCATCATTTCTGCAGCAATTGATTGATGATGGCAAAATAAAAATGAAAGAAGAAGGAAATTTTAAGGGAAAGAAAATCACTTATCATGATAGTTGTTATCTCGGCAGAGCCAACAATATTTATGAAGCTCCGAGAAAAGTTTTAGAAGCATTAGACATTGATTTGGTTGAAATGAAACGCTGTAAAAGCAATGGCCTTTGCTGCGGAGCCGGCGGTGCTCAAATGTTTAAAGAAGAAGAAAAAGGCGACATAAGAATAAATATTGAACGCACAAGAGAAGCATTGGCTACAGGCTCGCAAGTTATTGCAGCTGCTTGCCCTTTTTGCAATACAATGCTAACAGATGGAGTAAAAGTAAATGAGAAAGAAGACGACGTCAAGGTGCTTGATATAGCTGAGTTGGTAGCCGCTTCAATGGAATAATTGCTTCAAAATCCATTTATCTTTGTAAGATGAACATACATTTTCAAAATGACATTCCTGATCACTTCGCAGATGATTCAAGAGTTTGGATTTATCAAAGCAACAGGCAATTTACAGTGACAGAAGCCTTGCAAATTGAAGAGCTATTACAGGAGTTTACAACGACATGGAAAAGCCATGGTGCTGAGGTAAAAGGTTTGGCAAGATTACTATTCGGACATTTTATAATTTTATTGGCCGATGAAACTGCAACAGGAGTGAGTGGTTGCAGCACCGATAGTTCAGTAAGAATTATAAAGAATATTGAGTTAGATTTTAACGTTGATTTATTTGACAGGCAAATGCTTGCATTTATTGTTCATGAAAGAATACAATTGTTTCCACTAAATCAATTAAGAACTGCCATACAAGATGATCTCATTTCTGCGGATACTTTATACTTTAATAATACGGTTCAAACCAAAAAAGAACTAATTGAAAACTGGATTATACCGGTAAACAAAAGTTGGCTTGCAAAAAAATTCCATTCTTTCTCAGGAAAAATTAATACCTAGTTTGCAAATTCTCCCGTATTACCACTGTTGATATTATTAACTTTGCAGCTCAATTAACAGGTATGTTTGATGTGATGTCAGATAAATTGCATGATGAAAAACGGCAAGGCGAAGCGTTTGCCTTTGTTAGCGTGCATGACGATCTCTCAACAAAAAAATTTTATATAGAAAGCTACGGTTGCCAGATGAACTTTGCAGACAGTGAAGTAGTGGCTTCTATATTACAGGATAATGGTTTTGGCGTTACCCGAAATGTAGAAGATGCTGATCTTATCTTTTTAAATACCTGTTCCATTCGTGAAAAAGCAGAACTCACTGTGCGGAAGCGCTTGACCGAATTCAGAAAGTTAAAAAGAGCTAACCCGTCTCTGCTTATCGGCGTGTTAGGTTGTATGGCAGAAAGATTAAAGTCGAAATTTTTAGAAGAAGAAAGACTTGTTGATATCGTTGTTGGCCCTGATGCTTACCGCTCTTTGCCTGCGTTGGTTAAAGACGCTGAGACCGGGCAAAAAGGGGTAAATGTTTTACTCAGTCGTGATGAAACTTATGGAGACATTTCTCCAATACGTTTAAACAGCAATGGCGTTACGGCTTTTGTAAGTATAATGCGTGGCTGTAACAATATGTGTTCATTTTGCGTGGTGCCTTTTACACGGGGAAGAGAAAGAAGTCGTGATGTAAATTCAATAATTTCAGAATGTATAGAATTATTTGAAAATGGTTATAGAGAAGTAACATTGCTCGGCCAAAATGTTGATAGTTATAATTGGGTTGATTCTGTCACTTTCGCAATGTTACTAGAAAAGGTCGCACAAATATCTCCTTTGCTACGAGTTCGCTTTTCCACTTCTCATCCAAAAGATATTACAGATGAAGTTTTATTCACCATGAAAAAGTATGATAACATCTGTAAGTATATTCATTTACCTGTTCAAAGCGGAAGCACAAGAATTTTGCAAATGATGAACAGAACGTACACAAGAGAATGGTATCTAAATAAGATTGATCGTATAAGGCAAATCCTTCCTGGTTGCGGCTTATCAACAGATGTTATAACGGGTTTTTGTACTGAAACCGAAGAGGATCACCAGGAAACTGTAAGCCTGATGCATTATTGCGAATATGATCTTGCCTATATGTTCTTTTATTCAGAAAGACCGGGAACTTTAGCTGCAAGAAAGTATAAAGATGATGTACAGGAAGAAGTAAAGAAAAGAAGATTACAGGAAGTTGTGGCACTTCACCGCCTTCAATCGTTAGCAAGCATGCAAAAAGAAGTTGGCAAAAAAGTAAAGGTCTTAATAGAAGGGAATTCAAAAAAAAGCAATGATTACTGGGCTGGCAGAAGTGACAACAATAAAGTGGTTGTGTTTGCTAAAAACGACGTTCTGAAAAAAGGCGACTATGCAGATGTAACAATAGAAAGTTGTACAGCCGGAACCTTAATGGGAACTGTCAATAACCTTCCTTATTGACGATTCAATCAACTAAATTATTAAATGGATCAGCAAGCAATAAAAAACCGGTTTGGAATGATTGGCAATTCTGCCGCACTTAACTATGCGCTTAATATTGCCATACAGGTTGCAAATACTGATCTTAGTGTTTTAATAAACGGCGAAAGCGGTGTTGGAAAGGAAGCATTTTCATTGATAATTCATG
>CAXSEB010000032.1:0-3640 GCA_964235805.1 uncultured Chitinophagaceae bacterium
TTGGATTCCGGCTCTTCAATTTCCATAAGCACCCGTTTGGTTGCAACGTCTGCCATATTCGGATTGCTTGCAGAAACTTTATATTCTGCCAATAAACTTTTATGATCGCTGCCTCTTGTGTTTGATGGCACGCTGTAATAAACATAAAATTTGTGGTTTGTTCTAAAAGCCGGGTGAAAGGCAATTCCTAACAATCCACGTTCATCATAACCTGCATTAATAGGTACTAACTGGTTACTTACATCTAAAAATGGCTGGTTAAAAAGCCTGCCGTTTTGTATCATCCATACTTTACCTTCTTTCTGGCAAATAAAAAGCCGGTTACTACCGTCTCCGGCCACGCCAAAAGCCACCGGTGAATGAACCTGGTCTGTTATTAGTTGTAACCTAATGCTTGTTTTATC
The DNA here is from genome assembly GCA_964235805.1 of uncultured Chitinophagaceae bacterium. Lineage (GTDB taxonomy): Bacteria > Bacteroidota > Bacteroidia > Chitinophagales > Chitinophagaceae > Ginsengibacter. The sequence continues at coordinate 405 of CAXSEB010000032.1, forward strand.
AGGGGTTTTATTCTGCACAGAAGGCTGAGATTCAGGTTGGTTGCAGCAAGGGTTAATAGTGATTAAGATTAATAGCGTTACGAATTTAACCTGGCGTAATTGTTCTTTCATGAATGATTTTTAAAGTTTTATTTTCTCCTCGAATTTTATGAATGGAAGCCGAATTTTAGTTTTTTCTGAACAACAAAAATCAATCCATTGTGTTTAGAATTTTGTAAATAAAACGACTTTAAAAAGTGAAAAGTAAGTCACTAAAAAAGGTTTTAAATTTAACAAGTACAAATCTTAAAAAAATATATTTTGGTTTAATTTATGCATATTCAGCTAAAGATGTTTCTTCTTATAATCGACTTTTTAATTTAAATTTTGTATAGTGAAAAATAATTACTTAAAAGAAAGCAAAGTAAGTTGTGGAAATTATAATAAACTGTGTTTTGCAATATTGTTTTTAGCGCTTGGTTTTTCGTTACATGCTCAAACGGTAACTCTTTCTTCTAATGCGGACGCCTATGTACGCAATGGTACATACGGTAACACTAACTTTGGGAACGATACATCATTAGCTGTAAAAGGGTCTAGTGACAGTGGTTTTGTCCGCTCTTCATATCTTAAGTTCTCACTTGGTTCTCTTGCAAATGTAAAATCAGCAAAGCTGAGGTTATATGGTTATAACACAAGTAATAACTCAACCATAAATATTGCTGTATTTGGCATTAATAACGATACCTGGACCGAAAGCGGAATTACATATTATAATGCACCTGCTTCAACTACAACATCAATCAATTTTATAGGAGTGAATAACGTAGCTCGTTACTATGATTTTGATGTTACTGGTTTTGTAAAATCACAACTGCCTGGAGATAAAGTTGTAACGCTTCTTTTGAAAGATACTGCCAGCAAAAACATCCTCATCTCTTTTAACAGCAGGAACAACAGCAGGAATGCACCGCAACTGCTTATTGATACAACCACAACATCAGGATCTAACGCATTGCTGTTTATTGAGAACATGGATAAGTTTCCATCAAATGATCAGTTTGTGTTTTCACACATCCAGGTTCCGTGGACACGTGATTCTGTGTACAATGCCAACCACGATTCTTTAAAAGTCAGAATACACAATGATGGAATCAGTCCGCTGATAATACAAACACTTTCCGTTTCAAATGATACATTGTTTAAGATTGATAAATTTAATGGAAGTACTTATAATTCTTCAACTCAATTGCCGGCAACAGTAAGTTCAGGAGGTTATGTTGATGTGATGATTAGATTTATAGGGCGCAACTTGGCATCAAGAACAAGGATTGTACATGAGATACTTTCCGTTACCTCAAATGATGATAAGTTTCCGGTGAAGACTGTTCATTTGGATGGTTTATACCAATACTCAGGTGAAGGCAAACATGAACCTTACTCACAGGAAGTAATTTCAACATACGGCTATAAAACCAAAACTGGTTATGGCTTTTCAGACCCTGATTTGGGCGACAGTACAAAAATAAAAGGTGATGAGATAAAGCCTTCGTACTTTTTGCGCTCAGATACCTCAATTCCTGTTACAGTTAGACAAATAGCTGCTTATCACGGTTGTTGTCAATCGGTGGAAAGCTTTAAGTGGTTTTATAGAGGAACCAGCACTTACAACAGTTTATTTACTCATATTGGTCTTGATGGACAATCACTATTACCTCGCAGGTCAACCAGCGGTTTACCTGCAGGTGGAACAATAACTCCCACAGGTGCTTTTGGGATTGTAATTGGCGCAGGTAATACAACAGATCCATCCAGAAATACTTTGAAGAAACTTGGGACAAGAGTTTACAAAGCCTTAGACGCTTCAGGGAATATAATACCTGATACGTACATATTATCAAATGACTATTTGGGTAGCAGTGCTACAAATTATGATTATAACGATAATATGTATTACATCAACAATGTAAAGCCATTTGTAGGTACAGTTTACTATTCTCCTTTAAACGTTACCCCCTCAGATCTTGATTTTGGAGAGCGTGTTTTACAGACGAAAGATTCTTTGCAACTGAATATTTCGAGCGGAGGAAAAACATATTCTGATGGTACGCAAGATCCTCCTCTAATAATAAAATCTGTTGTAATAATGGGCGAGAATCAGTCGGAGTTTTCAGTTACAATGCCTGCTAAAACTACTTTAAACCCGCAGGAAGCAACTACAATAAAAGTGAAATTTAATCCTGTATCACAGGGTTTAAAAATAGCAGACCTGCTCATTTATTACAACAATTCACAAAAGCCGAAGAGAGTACCGTTATATGGCATAGCAAAAGCTTCAGGTGTTATCGTTACTGCAAAGTATAGAATTAATAGTGGAGCTTCTTCACCTACGACTATAAATGGTGTAACATGGGCAGCAGACAATCAATATTCTTTTGATAACCTTGAGCCTTACAAAAACCCTTTACTAAAACAAATTTCTGCAACCGATAAGGATGTTTTATACCTGGATGAGCAATCTTCTAACGGAGATAAAAAACCTTTCCGTTACCAATTACCTCTTGCCAATGGTACTTATTATGTAAGACTTTATTTTGCTGAGATATATTGGGGTGCTCCAGGAACAGGATTTACAGGCGGCGCTGGCTCAAGGGTGTTTAGCGTGAAGATGGAGAATCAATATAGTTTGGTAAATTATGATCTTACTGCGGATGTAGGTGGCGCTTCGGCGGTAGTTAAAGATATTCCAGTTACTGTAACTGACGGCAATTTGAATATTGATTTTTCAGCCGTTGTAAATCGACCGATGGTAAGTGCAATTGAAGTTTTCAGTTTTAGTTCTTCAGCCGCAAGGCCTGCAATGGTTTCGGCTTTAGATAATACTGCACCTATAATTAGCGAGGATCTTATTGCGAATGTTCAGCAGCCCAAAGTTTATCCCAATCCATTAAATTCCAAAAACCTGAATATTCAGTTTCCGGCAAATTACAAAGGCGTTTATAATATCCGGTTGATGGATGTTTCCGGAAGAACTTATAATCTTGGAACAACTCAATTAAGTGCAGGTGGGTCAAAGGTGAATATGGATGTGTCTCAGCTTTCGCTATTGCCGGGAATATATTTTCTTAATATAACGTCTGCTTCGCATAAAGCTGATATAATTAAGTTATTGATTGAATAATTTTTGTGGTCGCACTATTTAGCTTTATGCCTAATTAGAAATTGAGATAAGAATTTGCTTTAATCGCATATTAACC
>CAXSEB010000032.1:3650-12328 GCA_964235805.1 uncultured Chitinophagaceae bacterium
TCCATGAATGTACTGGCAGGAAATTCAATCAGTGCATCGATACGCTAAACGTTCAATAACGATAATGACTGTTTCAGCTAATCAGAAAACGAATTAAAAATAGGAGTCACTAAGAACAGAGAGTTTGATTTAAAAACATCTTTTAGTGATTACTAAACAGGCTGGGCATTTTATGCAATAGGATAACTTCGACATTGTGATGCCGCTAATGGTGCAAAATATGGCAAAGTATTCAAAAGCATCCCAGGAATCAGTGAAGGAAGCTATGCATGAGATGCACGAAGGCAAATTAAAAAGCGGGAACAGTAACAAGAAAGTTACCAATCCTAAACAGGCAATTGCTATTGGTCTTTCTGAAGCAAGAGAAAAAGGAGCCAAAGTTCCTGTGAAATCTTCTTCACGCAAATCAGCCGCAAAGAAATTTTCATCAAAAAAATGATCAGGAATTATATTGATTAGCTTTAAACCGTTTCATAATCGAAGCGGTTTTTTTATAAGCAAAGAAGTTACCTCAGTTGACAGATTATTAATTTAAATATACACTGTGGAATCTTTATGCTACAAAATGTTTCTATATTTTACAGCATCGATTTGATAAGAAAAAAACGAAGCATGGAACAATTAACGCTGGGTGTTGGTACCAGGCTACAGCACATCCAATACGGACCTGGAGTGATAGTAGGTGTTCGCCTGGCTACTTATCTTATTTCATTTATAACTTATGGCATTAAGGAAATTGATAAAAATGATACAAAGCTCGAAGAGATAATTCCTGAAAATATTACCGTTGAATTAGAAACAGCAAGCGATGTAGAAAAGTCATTACTTAAGATTCTGAGATTATGGGCTGATGTATCTGACGTAATTCCACTTGGCGACAGGTGGAAAGGTGGTATGATGTTATTGCAGCCTGCAGATAAAACGCAAAAGCCAAAAGAAATTCCCATGGAGATTTTCTTTCACAAAATTGTTATGCTTAGGGACAGGTTAAGAGTGATGGAACAACAAATAAATGCACATAAAAAATTAAGTGATGAGGATAAAGTAAACCTTCAGCAATACATCACAAGAATTTACGGATCTCTTACAACGTTTAATGTTCTGTTTAAGACCAAAGAACATTTGTTTATTGGTGATAAAGGAAGCACTGATAATTAAAGAAAGAAGGTAAACACTCAGAGTATGCAACAGAAATACACTCACGATAAAATTGCCGGATGGAATAGCCTGCCAGCCATATACAAAGTGCTTATATGCTTAGCGCTTGCAATTTCGTTTTATTTTTTTATTCCTGTTAAGCAACTTAGCGGGTATACACATTTATTATCTGCATGGGATATATTCAGCCTCTTTATGCTAACGTTAAGCTGGCTCACTTTTTTTACAACTACGCCTCACCAAATTAGAGGGCTGGCAAAGTCGCAGGACGAAAGCCGGACGTTGATATTTATAATTGTAGTGGTATCAACAATTACCAGCTTGCTCGCTATATTGATATTGTTAACGTCTAAAGACCTCGGTAAGTTAAATAGTGATCTGCCGCTTTTTGTAGCCATTATCGGAATGGCTTCTTCGTGGTTTCTTGTGCATACAACCTTTACGTTAAGATATGCTCATCTTTATTATGGTGATAACGTTACAGAAACATCAGTACATGCCGGCGGTTTAGATTTTCCTAACGAGGTAAATCCAGACTATATTGATTTTGCGTATTTTTCTTTTATTTTAGGAATGACATTCCAGGTTTCTGACGTGCAGATAACATGTAAATCAATAAGAAGACTGGCTTTAGTACATGGAATTTTAGCATTCGGTTTTAATACAATTATAGTTGCCCTAACTATCAATTTAATTGCAGGATTAAGGAAGTAATCAATATAAGTAGGTTATTTATACTTATCACTTTCGTTCTACGTTAATACCGTTAATGCAGCCTTATAAATAAATAAAATAACGTCAATCACGTGGCGGTTTTAAATGGATTTAAAGAAAAGTTTCTACGTTTTTACACATTGGGAGAAATGGCATTATCATGCTAAATATATTCCACTATACCCTGCATGGATATGGTACACTCTGCGTTCCGGCTCCTTATGGTGGTTTACGCCATCCAATCCAACGTTAACATTTGGAGGATTTGAAGGTGAATCAAAAAAAGAAATGTATGGTCAACTCCCGCCTTCATCATATCCAAAAAGTATTTATGTTTCGCCTTCAATAACTTTTGACGAGGCAGAAAATTTATTGACGGTTAATAAATTAAATTACCCATTTGCAGTTAAACCTGATGTGGGAATGATGGGCTTTATGTTCCGTAAAATCGATAATGCTGCCCAGTTCAAAAAGTATCATTCCATTATGCCTGTTAATTATATTATGCAGGATTTTATACAATATCCTATTGAAGTAAGTGTATTTTATTACCGCTTTCCCAACAAACAACAAGGCAACATTACCGGCTTTATTAAAAAGGAAATGCTTCACGTTAAAGGTGACGGAACATCTACGTTGTTACAACTGATAATTGATCACCCTGAAGCCCGTTTCAGGGTAAATGAAATGAGCAGTAAACATGCAGGCTCTTTACACAAAGTTATACCGCAAAATGAGGTATTTTTTTTATCACTTGCATGTAATCTTAGTCGTGGTGGTAAACTAGTTTCTATAGCAGATGAAAAAGGCGAAAGCTTATTAAACGTGTTTGATGAGATAAGTCACCACACCATGCACTTTTATTACGGCAGGTATGATATAAAATGTGCTTCAATACAAGATTTAAAAGAAGGGAAGAACTTTTCTATTTTAGAATACAATGGTTGTGGTGCTGAGCCGCATCACGTGTATGGAAACGGGCATACTTTATTACAGGCTTATCAAATAATTCTTCATCATTGGAAAGTAATGTATAAAATATCCAGGCACAATCGCAAGGCTGGCATAAAGTACTGGAAGCATTACAAAGGATTCGTTTTTTTAAAGAACGCCAAAAAACATTTTAAAATTCTTAAACAATTGGATGCAGAATTTGTAATATGATTTTGCGTCCTAATAAAAGTTATGGCGTGGTTCATAAATAAGATTCTACCCACATCGTACAATGGAAACAATAAATAAACACGCTATAGCAGGGGAATATTCAGCTTACTTGCAAAAGAAAGAATTTCCATGCATAGCTGCAAAAGCAGCGCTGGCACGCAATCAAGTGATATGTTTTGTCGCTGATCACCTGGGATGCCCAAAAGATGACAATGATATTTTGAAATTTTTGTACAACTTCGTTGACGAGTACAGAAATGCCAAAGAGCTGTATAATAGTGCTGCAGTAATATTTGCAGAGCCAACTCTGATGGAAGAGGAGGTATTTGATGAGTTATTGTGGCAAAGACTCCAGGCATTGTCAAATCTTGATGCAAAAAACTATGCGTTTGATAAAAGAGTTGATAGCACGCCATCTTCACCTAACTTTAGTTTTAGCATTAAACAAGAAGCATTTTATGTTATAGGGCTTCATCGCGGAAGCAGCAGGAAGGCCAGGCAATTTGATTACCCTACATTAGTATTTAATCCACATGCGCAGTTTGAAGAGCTGAGAGAAACGGCGAAATATAATAACCTTAAAAATGTGGTGAGAAAACGAGACGTAGTTTTTTCAGGAACGGTCAATCCTATGTTGCACGACTTTGGAAAATTTTCAGAAGTGTTTCAATACAGTGGACGGCAATATGAGGATACATGGCAATGCCCCTTAAAAATCAACCATGCAACAACTGAAGATAATACCACCTCGTAGCGGCGTTTCATTCGTTGTTAAACGAGGCCAGTGTATCAGAATTGTTGATATACAAGGAGAACAGGTTTCAGATTTTATCTGTTACAATCTTCATGATAAAGCGGAATATTTATCCTCAGGAAGAACAATAGATTATGCCGAAACCATCTTTCTTACAAAAGGTCATCCTTTTTATTCAAACAGAAGCAATGTAATGTTTGATATGATTGAAGATACAGTTGGCCGCCACGACTTTTTATTAAATCCGTGCAGTGCCGAAACTTTCAAAATCATTTACGGACATACTGAGCCACACCGTGGTTGCTTTGGTAATTTGACTGAAGCTTTAAAAGAGTACGATATCAAACCTGATGAAATACCTGTTTGTTTCAATATTTTTATGAATGTTACAGTTGATGGAGTGTCAGGAAAAGTAAATGTATTACCCCCCAAAAGCAAGGCAGGAGATTATGTATTGTTGAAGGCAAGAATGGATCTTATTGTTGGATTAACTGCGTGTTCGGCTGAAATGTCGAACAATTATAGCTTCAAGCCGATTGGTTACCAGGTCGAAGATTAGTAGGTATAATTACTTCACTTATAAACGTATGCTATTGTTACATCGCATGCATGGCTTATCATCCTGGTACATTTATTCAGCCCTTACAATATCCATACTCTATTAATACAGATTGTTTTCTTTAAGCTATATTTAATCACTGCATGAGTATTTCTCACCTTAACAGATCTCTTGGGTTACGCCTGGTTATTGCAGTGGTTATCGCTAATATAATTGGTTCAGGAATTTATAAGAAGGTTGCGCCCATGGCAGCAGAACTTCATTCATCAGGATGGGTGCTTATTTGCTGGATAATAGCAGGAATTATCAGCTTATTTGGTGCCTTGTGTAATGCTGAAGTAGCAGGCTTACTTGCGGATACAGGTGGCGAATATGTTTATTATAAAACGATATACAACCGATTTTTTGCTTTCATTTTTGGATGGTCATTGTTTACGGTTATAGAAACTGCAGCTATTTCGGCGCTTGCATATTTATTTGCTCAATCGTTGGACAGCATAGTCCATTTGCCCCCGGTTTTATCTTCATTATCAGGGCTCAACTTTGCAGGTTTGTTTTATCCGTTTGCTGGTTTAAATGTAAAGCTCACTGCAATCCTCATCATCATCTTACTAACATGGATTAACACAAAAGGAGTTAAAGCAGGCGCATGGGTAAGCAGTGCAATTTTATTATTGGTGTTAGCATCAATTTTTGTTATAATAATATTTGGATTAACAAACAGTCATGCGGACTTTAGCCGCATTAAAATTCAAACAAACAACAATATGCCTGTTAGATTAGATTCAATATTTACGGCTATGTTAGCTGCCTTTTGGGGATACCAGGGCTGGGCAGCAGTTGGTTATGTTGGTGGTGAAATCAAAGATGCTAAACGCAACATTCCCAAAGGAATTGCCATTGGTGTGGTTTCTGTTATCGTGATCTATCTTTTGATTAATGTAACCTATCTTTCTTTACTTCCTGTGGAAACACTCCAGTCCGTTTATCAATCTGCTAACCAAATTGCAGCGGTTGAGGTAGTAAAAAGCTTTTGGGGAGAAAGCGGCGCTTTGTTTATTTCTCTGCTTATTCTTGTTACCACGCTTGGTTGTTGCAACACTACAATATTGGGCAGTGCCCGACCATATTTTGCAATGGCTCAAGAAGGATTGTTTTTTAAGAAAGTTGCAAAACTTAATCAAAAAGGCGTACCGGTTAATTCATTATTGTATCAGTGCATTTGGGCTTGCCTGCTGGTGCTTTCCGGCACGTTTGACCAGTTGACAGACATGATTATTTTCGCTGTATTTATTTATTATGGTGCTACAACATTGGGTGTTTTTATACTTCGGAAAAGAATGCCCGACACACCACGTCCTTATAAAGTTTGGGGTTACCCGGTGGTGCCGGCAATCGTTATTTTATTTTGTGTTGTTCTTATTTTTAATACAATCTTCAGTCGACCGCGTGAAGCTGCAATCGGATTTGGGTTAATGCTAACAGGAATTCCAATGTATTACTGGTTTAAGAAAAATAATGTAAAAGGTACTGTTAATGCTTAGAGTAAGTTCTCTTTGCTTACTGCGCCACGCTGCGGATATCCTAATCTTGCAATAACTAAATAATAATGTTTCTATACCTTTATAGTTAAACTTTATTCATGGATTTTGGCAGTGTTCCATTAACCGAAATAGAAAAGATAGATTTCACTCTCATTCCGGATACTGCATTTACAGTTCAAACTTTAAAGGCTTCAAAGCCATCAAAAAAACCTTTGGTTTATATTGGTTGTGCAAAGTGGGGAAGAAAGGAGTGGTTAGGCGATATTTATCCATTAAAAACAAAAGAAGCAGATTTTTTGGGCGAGTATGTTAAGCAGTTCAATAGTGTAGAATTAAATGCAACTCATTATAAAATGCCCGACGTTGCCAGCATTACAAAATGGACTGAAAAATCAAAAGGTTTAGATTTTAAGTTTTGTCCTAAAGTGCCAAAAGGTATTAGTCATTTCGGAAACCTTGCACCAACGCCAAACCTGGAGCGACAAACAAAAGATTTTATTGTTGCAGTCAGTTCTTTTGAACAAAACCTGGGTCCTGTATTTTTGCAATTAAGCGACAAATTTTTGCCGGCCAGGAAAGAAAATTTATTTAACTACCTAAGAAATGTTCCAGTAGACCTTTGCTTTTTTTTAGAAGTTCGACATGCTGATTGGTTTGCTGACAACCTTATAAAAGATGAACTTTTGAATGTAATGATACAGAACAATATAGGCGCTGTTATTACCGACACTTTGGGAAGAAGAGACCTCGTACATATGAATTTAACTATGCCGAAAGCGTTTATTCGCTTTGTAGGGAACAACCTTCATGCTACAGATTATATAAGAGTGACTGATTGGGCTAAAAGGATAAAAGCCTGGCTAGATAAGGGCTTACAGGAAGTGTATTTTTTCATGCATCATACCGATGAGAAGAATTCGCCGGCGTTGTGTGATTATGCAACTGGGGAAATAAATAAATATTGCGGAACGCAGATAAGCAGGCTACATTTCATTAACAAGTAGAGTTTATCTCAATTTGTTTTATGGCAAAAACAACCATTACGATTCTGTAATTAAATTTCTATTAAATTTTGTAGGTGAAGTTTATGCAATCTCTTTAAACTTTTGAATTGCCTCTTTAGGATCTGCCGCTTTAAATACAGCACTTCCTGCAACCAATATATCTGCGCCGGCTTCAACAATCTGTTTTGCGTTTTCCAATGTAACTCCGCCATCCACTTCTATTTTTACATTTAAGTTAGCGTCATCTATTAATTTCCTTAACTGTCTTATCTTTTCAAGTGAATGAATTATAAATGTTTGACCTCCATAACCGGGGTTAACACTCATCATACATACAAGATCAATATCTGCTAATATGTCTTTTAAAAATTCAACGGGAGTATGAGGATTTATAGCAACCCCTGCCTGCATATTGAGAGACTTGATCTGTTGAATATTTCTATGAAGGTTAACGCAGGCTTCTAAATGAATGGTGAGTACATCTGCTCCTGCGTTTTTAAAGTCTGGTATATATTTTTCGGGTTCAACAATCATCAGGTGCACTTCACAAACCTTATCAGTTGATTTAGTCACTTCCTGAACTATAGGAAATCCGAAACTTATATTAGGCACAAACCTGCCATCCATCACATCAAGATGAAACCTGTCAGCTTCACTTTCATTCAACATTTTGCACTCATCTCCAAGCCTTAAAAAATTAGCTGCTAATAATGATGGAGCGATAATTGGCATTTATTTGATTAAAAGCCAAAAGTAAAATTAAAATTCAAGAGGCGTATGAAGCAGTATATGAATTGGCAATTGAGAGTTGATAGTTGGGAATGAATCAGTAATAAAATTATAAGGTTAGATAATGCGCTGAATACATTAACGTTTCAAGCCAATTTATTCTTAATACTTACAACTTTTTACTTCTTTTCCAGTTTTGCTAACGCTTCTTTTGCTTCAATAAAATTTTTGTCGTACAACAAAGCCATCTGGTAATTTTCTTTTGCATTTTGTATGCTGTCTAATTTTTCATAACATCTTCCCCGCCAGTAATAACCTTCATCAAAACTATTTTGGATGGTAACCGCCCTGTTTAAAACATTAAGTGCATCTTTATATTTTTGCTGGTCATATAATGCAATGGCTTTTTCGCGGTAAGCAAACATATAAGTGTAATCAAGATTAATGCAACTATCAAAGTATGCAATGGCCTTACTCTTATTAGAGGTATAAGTATAGTAAAGTCCTTTAATAAACAACGCTTCTCGCCTTGCCTGGGCTTTTCCTGCAATAACCAAAGCATCTGCCATAACAAGCGCTTTGCTGTTTTTTGTTTGTGCATACAATGTTCCAAGAGACATAACGTATTCCGGCAAAGGATAAATATTTATAGCAGTTTCATAAGCTCTGATGGCATTAGCTGTATCTCCGTTCTCGTATTGCAATGTTCCCATGATATCCCACAGCTCAACATTTCCGGAGTCTTTTCTCAGTGCCTGGTTTGTTACAGCAATTGCCGAATCATAGCTTCCGTTGTTGCTATAATACTCAATCAGGTTTTCTGTTAAAAGGAGTGAATCAGGATATTGCTTCACCAACTTTTGTAACTGATGTTCTTTTGAGATTGTTGGCTTTATTGCCTGATCATTATTATTGTTACTGCATGAACAAATTAAAAAAGCACAGACACAAGAAGTTATAAAAAGTAAATTTTTGCAAAGCATTAGCAAATTTAAGCGCTTATATCGCATCCCTGTAACTATAACTTTTCTTAAACGATTTATAGTTTTTCT
>CAXSEB010000033.1:0-545 GCA_964235805.1 uncultured Chitinophagaceae bacterium
CAAAATCCAGATCGTTTATTGTCCAGCGGAATCTGCCGTCCTGACCTGCTGGTGCACCCGGCGTGTAGGGTACCCGCTTACGAAAGTAGGAGAGGTTATTATGAGGCCAATCAGTATTGCCTAAAAATATTTCTGTTATCTGGTAATCAATAAAATTATCTATATCCATCCGGGTTTGAACATTCTGATAATTTGCATTGCTTGCCATATCATTTGCAGTAATAAAGCTGCGCAGGCTCTTGATCGCATCTGAAGTACCATAATTAACAATTGTTAAGTTCTCTCCAAAATCCAATGAATCGGGATCTATACCCCAAACCTGTTTGAAATGATTGTCGTCATACCTTTGTCTTATATTGAAAACACCCCAGTATTCGCCATTTACAAATGCGATGGCAGGCTGTTGATATTGCGATCCAAAGTTCAGATGTCTTACACACGCTTGTGCGGCCATATCACGCATGTGGGCACGGGTCATATCCTCACCCGAATTGCTTATTACCAGCCGCTCATAGTTTTTATAAGGCAGGTCAGAAAATATCTTG
>CAXSEB010000033.1:555-4373 GCA_964235805.1 uncultured Chitinophagaceae bacterium
TAATTCAAATCTGAAGCGCCGTAGTTGCTTCTAAAGTAAACTCTGAAGGCTTTTTGAGGGTACAACCTGCTATAGTTGCCATTTAGGGTGATGCCCACATTAGTTTGCAATTGCCGCGTTGTTGCGTTTGAGGTGAATAGTTCGAAGCTCGTCGGGAATTCTGTCTCCCTTTGCCAGTTGGCGGGACTGCCCCCTGTTGTAGCAGCTGAGGGATTAAGAGCCCTCCATTTTTCAAAATCAGTACCGGCATTATAAACACCACTATCCCAGCTAAACAAATCATTTTCAGGTATAGCTAATGAAAGTACCGGAAGTCCATATTTATTTTGTCCATCAGACGTCACAAAATAAGTTGCTGTATTTATTTCACTGGGAATATATCCGCTTCTTACTGCAATGGCACGTATCACTGTTCCTTTGTTAATAGTGGCGCTTGGAGCGTTTGCGTAAGAATTTGCTGTAGTGGTAGATTTAAGACTAAGCCGGTTAGGATTTGTAGACGCATCTTTTATAATTATGGGATTTACATAATTAACAGAATGGAATGAATCATTTAAAAAAGGTCCAACAGGATCGCCGGGATTTTGTTGGTAAGAATTTTTATACCTGTAAACAGTTCCGTTTATATTACCTGCATCAGGATTAGAGCCATCTGTTGTATATACAATTTTAGCGGATGGATCATCAGACGAAATACTAAGAGAAAACGAGCTTCCATAAAAACCTGCGGCTTTTGAAAAGAGCGGTGGGTTCAAAATTCCTAAATAACCAGTGGAATTATTGTTTGTAAAACCAGGAGTGGGCTTAGAAAAAAAACTGAAAGTAGCGGAACCATCTTTAGTTCTTCCATATGAAACATCTGTTTTTTGTGCGCCAATTGGTACAGAATCTACCAAGGTACTGCCATCAGGTGCATATAGATATAAATCCTCGCCCGAAGCTGATATTTTAAATGGAAGATGCGTTTTGCCACGGGTAGTATCTTTACTTGCCCAAAGTAATAAGTATCCATGGGCAGATATTTGCAAATTGCCTGAAAGGCGGAACAGCGTTGGATTTGCAATGTCGTTGGTAATATAATACCCGTTCAAAAGTTTAATGGTGGTGGTTGAATTATATAACTCCAGCCAGTCTTCATATGCACCGGTACTATCGGCGATTGTATTTTTGTTGGAACCCATTACTTCGTTGATAAATATTCCTGTTTGCGCTGTTAATGTGGAACGAAATAATATAAGAAGACAAAATAGTAGAATCGTTTTGTTGCTCACAGTAGGTTGTTTTTTGGGGATGTGTAGCGAGTAATAATACGTAAGTAATAATACGTAGTAGAAACCGCACAACTTAGAGTAATTAAACAAATAAAAAAAATATATTTTTTATTTTTTCTGTCGTTAGTACTGGCTCTTTTTCTACAAATTTTACTTAACGAAATTTATTTATTTAAAAGTCTTGCGTTAGAAGATAATTGTCAGACATTTAGGAAGACTTAACTCCATTCTATATGATGAGATATTCCTCAGAACTCAAAAAATTTACTTTTCGTGTTTTTGATTTTATAGTGATTGCATTAGTGTGCATTTTAAGTGTACTAAGCTCAATACCTGCATTTGCTCAAAGAAACATACAACTTGCATCTCCCAATGGAAACATCGTTTTTAATTGTAAAGTAGCGAACAAAGGTGTTGTTTATAATGTCACTTTCAAAGGGAAAACAGTTATTGAGAATTCTTATTTAAGTCTTCATTTTAACGATGGTAAATTTGAAAAGAATCTAAAAATTAATACCCCGGTTTTTAGTGATACAACGGAAGATTATGATCTGATAGTTGGGAAAGCGAAGCATGTGCATGCTCGCTATAAAAGAGTTTTGATACCAATTGAAGAAACCGCTTTACCAAAGCATAGATTAAACCTTGTAGTTAAAGTATTTGATGATGGGCTTGCTTTTCGGTATGAAGTTCCCCGGCAAAACAACCTGCATAATTTTACCCTGCTTGATGAAAACACAACTTTTAAACTAGCCGGTGATCCGCAAACGCTTGCATTGGCCTTGCCAAACTATACGTCTTCTCATGAAGGCTTTTATACCAGTGAAATTTTAAGTAAGATAAAGGAAGATACCTTGATGGATATGCCAGCCCTGTTTGAGTTTCCCGGTAAAATATGTCTTGCCATTACAGAAGCTGCTTTGCTCGATTATGCAGGAATGTATCTTGTTAAGCATGATGGAATACTAATGAGTAAGCTCTCTCCATTGCCAAATCAAACGGCAGTAAAAGTGAAAGCAAGCCTTCCGCATCATAGCCCGTGGCGTGTGCTTTTGCTAAGTGACCGCATTGGCGCATTGATTGAAAGTAATATAATAACTACGCTTAACGAGCCAAGTAAAATAAAAGATGTTAGTTGGATAAAACCTGGCAAAACAACCTTCCCGTGGTGGAATGGCAATGTAGTGCCTGATACACTTAATGCTCCTGGAAATAATTTTGTTACCGCCCAATACTACATTGATTTTTGTGCCCGCAACAATCTCCAATATCATTCAGTAGTAGAGTATGGATTGCATCAGTGGTATATGGATGATGGTGTAGGCTTTCAGCCAGGGCCACACGCAGATGTTACTACACCTGTACCAGGTTTGGATATGAAAGAAATTTGTGATTATGCGGCTAAGAAGGGCGTGGGTGTAAGGGTTTGGGTGCATTGGGCAGCGCTGTATCCTAAGCTGGACAAGGCTTTTGCGATATTTGAAAAGTGGGGCCTAAAAGGAATGATGGTTGATTTTATGGATCGTGACGACCAGCAAATGGTAAACATGCAAACTGAAATGTTAGAGAAAGCTGCGGCCCATCATCTGCATATACAATTTCATGGCGCTTACAAGCCGACAGGTTTGAACAGAACATATCCAAATGAATTTACCAGGGAAGGAACAAGGAACTATGAAACAAACAAGTGGAACGCAGAAGGTCTTCCACCTGATCATGATATTAATATAATATTTACAAGAATGCTTGCAGGGTCAACCGATTATCATTTAGGTGGTTTTAGGGCAGTGCCTGCAGAACAATTTAAAACGCAATATACAAGGCCTCTAATGTTGGGCACACGTTGCCACATGCTGGCAATGTATGTAGTGTTAGAGAACTATCTGCAAATGGTTTGTGATTATCCTGCGGCATACGAAGGCGAAAAAGGTTTTGATTTTATAAAAGAGATTCCAACAACGTGGGATGAAACAAAAGTGCTTGATGCAGAACTGGGTAAATTTATTTGTATCGCCAGGAGAAAAGATAATGAGTGGTTTGTTGGAACCATAACAAATCATGAAGAAAGAAAGATAAATATTCCGTTACATTTTTTGCAACAAGGTAATTACTCGGCAAAAATATATACCGATGCAGATGACACTGGCAAAAATCCAAACCATCTTAACATCGAAACAAGAGATGTTACAATGAATGATAATTTATCTCTTAACGTATCCGGAGGCGGAGGTTTGGTTATTCATTTCAAAAAGCAATAATATTTAGCGGATCTTATCTTCCTCTTTTTATATAATCTTCTACCTAATGTAATTTGCCTGTTTTGCACCATCTTTGCTGTTTACAAAAATTTTGTAAGCAACCTGTAGAAGATATGATAACTAAAGAGCCGGGCAAACATCTTATTTCGAAAGGAATTGATGGGTTTTTCTTTGATCTATATAACGCATTTCAGTTTGTGATCCGTTTCTTTAAAGAAGTTTTAAAGCCTCCATACGAGTTTAAGGAAATCATCAGGCAATGTTTCCAGGTTGGTGTAAAATCTTTACC
>CAXSEB010000033.1:4383-12196 GCA_964235805.1 uncultured Chitinophagaceae bacterium
AGCTTCATGTGTAAAAATTGCTGCAGGCGCTGCTATTACCTTAACAGGTTTTGTTACAGGCCTGGTGTTTACCAAACAATCACGTCCTTCTCTTGCAGAGTTTGGTGCTTCTTCGTGGTTGCCATCGCTTGTTGCTATTGCTATTATAAGGGCTTTGGCCCCATTGGTAACTGCATTAATTGCTGCCGGAAAAGTAGGTTCAAGTATTGGCGCAGAATTAAGCTCCATGAAGGTTACAGAGCAAATAGATGCCATGGAAGTGTCTGCAGTAAACCCATTTAAATTTTTAGTGGTAAGTCGAGTATTGGCAACAACTTTTATGGTGCCTATGCTTATGTGTTACACCGGCGGTGTTGCAATGTTGGGCGCATACCTGAATGTTCATCAGAATGAAATGACGAGTTTTACGTCTTTCTTTCAGCAGGCATTTGATAAGATTTCTTTTCTTGATATATTTTCTTCACTTGTAAAAGCCATTGTATACGGGTTTACCATCGGCATTGTTGGAAGCTTCCAGGGATATAACGCATCGCAGGGAACAGAAGGTGTGGGAAAGGCAGCAAATGCTTCGGTGGTTATATCCATGTTTTTAATTTTTGTAGAAGAAATTCTTATTGTTCAAATCACCAATAATATAAGGTAACATACTGGCTTAATAAAGATGGAAAACGAAATAATTAATATTGATAAAGGTGTTCCTGAAAAAAAAGATGCTGGTAAAAAGGAATTAATTATCAGCATTAAAGATTTGTATAAATCATTTAGCGATAACCATGTATTACGTGGAATTAATATTGATATTTTTAAAAGAGAGAATGTTGTAGTGTTGGGCCGTTCAGGAACAGGTAAATCTGTATTGATAAAAGTAATTTGCGGATTGCTTAAACCCGATAGCGGCACTGTAAATGTTTTAGGAAGGGAGCTGGAACAATTAAGTGATATTGAATTAAGAGAGCTTCGGATGAAGGTTGGTTTTTCATTTCAAAGCAGCGCTTTATATGATAGCATGACAGTCCGTGAAAATCTTGCGTTTCCTTTAGTAAGAAATGTAAGACACATGACGCAAAATCAAATCACAGAAGCCATAGAAGAAGTTCTTGAAGATGTTGGATTGATACAAACAATTGATCAGATGCCATCAGAGCTTTCAGGCGGGCAGCGCAAACGTATTGGTATTGCAAGAACACTTATTCTTCACCCGGAAATAATGTTGTATGATGAACCTACGGCCGGCCTTGATCCAATAACATGTAT
Organism: uncultured Chitinophagaceae bacterium; assembly: GCA_964235805.1. Taxonomy (GTDB): domain Bacteria; phylum Bacteroidota; class Bacteroidia; order Chitinophagales; family Chitinophagaceae; genus Ginsengibacter. The sequence goes on from CAXSEB010000033.1 coordinate 5,638, forward strand.
TGAAATAAATAACCTTATAAATTTAGTGCAGCAAAAATTTAATACTACATCTATCATTATCACACATGACCTTACGTGTGCTAAATCAACAGGAGACAGGGTTGCAATGATGTTTGATGGAAAGTTTTTAAAGCAGGGAACGTTTGAGGAAGTTTTTAATTCAGATAATGAAAGAATAAAAGATTTCTATAATTATAATTTTATAAACAATCAATGAAAACCAATAATAATAAAAGAGCTATAATAGTTGGAATATTTATTTTCCTTGGGGTTGCCATCTTCATACTCACTGTTCTTACACTGGGCAGTCAGAAAAAAACATTTGCAAAATCATTTACAGTTAAAGCAATATTTGATGATGTAAACGGCTTGCAAAAAGGTAACAATGTATGGTTCTCAGGAGTAAAAATAGGAACGATAAGAAAAGTGGCGCTGTTAGGCAATGCGAGGGTGGAAGCAGATATGAACATCGATCAAAGCTCCCAGCAGTTCATAAGAAAAGATGCCAAAGCGAAGATAAGCTCAGATGGATTAATTGGCAATAAGATAATTGTTATTTATGGGGGATCTCAACAATCGCCGCAGATTGCGCCTGGTGATATGTTAGGGATAGAAAAACTTTTAAGCACTGATGAAATGATGAGCACCCTTGCAAAAAATAATAATAATTTATTGGACATAACCACCGGCTTTAAAGCAATTACAAAAAACATACAGGATGGTAATGGCACCGTAGGAAAATTTCTTACTGATGAAACCATGGCAAATAACTTAAATGCTACCACGGCTACCTTAAAAAAAGCATCGGTTAATCTTGACAGGCTATCAACAAGTGTAGCTGCTTATACATCAAAGCTTAATAACAAAGGCACCTTAGCCAGCGATCTTGTAAGCGACACGATAATATTTTCGAGGTTAAGATCAACTGTCGCAAGGCTGCAACAGGTAGCTGATGCATCCCAGGGAATAATAGATAATTTAAAAACTACCAGCAGTAACATCAACAGCAGCTTAAGCAACAGCAATTCGCCGGCCGGCATGTTACTTCACGATGAGCAATCTGGTGCAAACTTAAAAAGCATTTTACAAAACCTTCAGTCAGGTACTAAAAAGTTAGATGAAGATCTTGAAGCTGTTCAGCATAATTTTTTGCTTAGGGGTTTTTTTAAGAAGAAAGCAAAAAACGAAAAGAAAGATACTTTAATAATCAACTGACAGCGTTAGATTTTTGGTAACATCAGCCGTTACAGATTATTTTTATAAACGACCTTCTGCTTTTATTTCTTACAGCAATATGAAGAATATTTTTCATCCCAGATACAGCCTGTTAATTGCTGGTATGCTTACATGTATTTTTCTGCAGGCACAGCATTTTGATAAAGTACTTGATCGCCTTGATAGGGATTATCCACAGGAAAAATTATACCTGCAGTTTGATCGCAGCATTTATAATGCCGGGGAAACCATCTGGTTTAAAGCGTATCTTTTTTCGGGCATTAACTTATCGCTGATAAGTAAAACAATGTATGCAGAACTCATTGATGATAAGGGAAATGTTATGCAGCGAATAACGGCGCCTTTACTTAAATCCAGTGCCTCCGGCTCATTTGAAATTCCCGTAGCTGTAACCGGAGATAAAATATATGTCAGAGCTTATACCAAATGGATGTTGAACTTCGATTCATCTTTTCTTTACGTAAAATCGCTTCCTTTAATCACTAAAAATGCATCTGCTACTAAGCCAGCAGCAGCTACAACATATCTTCAATTTTTTCCTGAAGGAGGAGACCTTGTGCAAGGTGTTTCTTCAAATGTTGCTTTTAAGGCTACAAATGAATATGGCATTCCGGTATCTGTAAAAGGTGATGTGTTAGATGCAAGTGGCAAAAAAGTTAGCAGTTTTACCAGCATTCACGACGGAATGGGAGTGTTTGCAATTTCGCCAACCGGTGGCGAAAAATATAAAGCAGTATGGAAAGAAGAGCATGGCCAGCAACATGAAACCCTTTTACCGGCTGTAAAAAGAGAAGGTGTTGTGCTTGAAGTCAACAACAGGGGAAATGAAATCAGCTATGCAATAAAACGATCTGATGACAGTATCACCGCTAATTCAGAAGTTACTGTTGTAGCTCAATTTCAACAACAATTAATATATCGGGCTAAAGCTAAATTAGATAAGAGCGCACAAATAAATGCCAATATACCTGTAGATAGTCTTCCTGCAGGAATAATGCAGATAACTGTTTTTAATAAAAATGAACAGCCGCTGGCAGAAAGGATTGTATTTGTAAATCAACAGGATTATTATTTTATAACCGATCTTAATGCATCGGTTATAAATACTCAAAAAAGAGAAAAAAATGTTATACAGATAGATGTGCCTGATACAATTAGTTGTAATCTTTCAGTTGCAGTAACGGATGCAGCGTTAAACGCATCGTCGGAAAGCCAGGATAATATTTTTGCGCATACTTTGCTCACAAGTGATCTTAAAGGATATATCCATAATCCCGGCTATTATTTTTTAAATGATGCAGATTCAACAGTGAAATATCTTGATCTGGTTATGATGACGAACGGATGGAGAAGATTTAAATGGGAAGATGCTCTGGCTGATAGATGGCCGGCACTAAAATACCCGCCTGAAGGATATCTTGCTGTTCAGGGAAAAGTTTATGGTATAGATAAAAATATGCTTAGGACCAAAGAAGTAATGGGCATTCTTCAGTTAAAAAGTAATGGAAGCCAAATGTTGACTTCAAGAGTTGAAGACGACGGCAGTTTCGCTTTTCCTAATCTTGTATTTTATGACACTGCCCAGGTATATTATCAGTTTAACAACGATAAAAATAGAGACTTGACGTCACGTGCATCTTTTAATATAAAAAGCAGTTTACTTTACTTGCCAACCAGCCTTCAGCCGCCGCAAAGCTGGCATTATGGCTACAACCGGAAAGATTCAATTGTTGCAAAAAACAAACAGGTTTCCGAAAGATATTTTACACAGCTCACGCCACTAAAAACTAAAGTTTTACAAACAGTTGTTATTAAGGCAAAGCAAAAGTCGAAAAAGCAATTGATGGATGAAGAATATGCTTCAGGGTTATTTAGTGGAGGTGATGGCTATTCTTTTATCACCGAAGATGATCCATTTGCCAGGTCTTCTCAAACAGTATTAAATTATTTGCAAGGCAAAGTAGCTGGCTTACAGGTAAACCTCACAGGCAGTAAAGCCAGCCTGTCGTGGCGGGGAGGAAGCCCATCACTTTTTCTAAATGAGATTTCGTCAGAAATAGAATCTGTCCAATCCGTTTCAATGAGCGATGTAGCTATGATTAAGGTTTTCAGACCACCGTTTATAGGTGCGTTTGGCGGTGGAAGCGGTGGCGCAATAGCTGTATATTTAAAAAAGGGTGCGTCACGTAATAACGCAAAAGGACTTGACCATGCCAGCATTACAGGTTATACTCCGGTTAAACAATTTTATTCTCCTGAATATCCTGGTGATCAGTCAAACACAGATGCAGATATTCGAACTACGTTATACTGGAATCCATTAGTACTTACTGATAAAACACATCGCCGCTTATATCTTACTTTCTATAATAACGACGTTACTAAAAATTTCAGGGTTATTATCGAAGGATGCAATGACGAGGGAAAACTTACAAGAGTTGAAAAAGTATTTAAGTAGTTAAATGATCAGTAACAATGTTTGCGGTATCATAAACGGTAACCTTTTGCCACAAGTGTGAGCAATCATCTACAAACTTTTTATGTATAGGATGGTCCTGGTAGATTTTCTGCCCTTCAGTATCATCAAAAAATAGAAGCTCGGAGGCGCTGAACGTTGAATCAACAACATCACGTATTTCAGTTGATGCAGGTACACCAATGTATATCTTACGAACTGTTTCAATTTTTTTCAATGTTTGTAAACCTTGTAACAGTTTATCCAAATCTTCTTTTGAATCAGGATTTTTTAACCAAAAGAAAACATGATGAGTAAGGTATTTTTTGTTTACTTCTTCCATAACTACATTTTGTTTAACGGTGACAAATGTAATTTAAAAAAGATGATAACAGTCAACCATGCACTATGCTTATGACTTTGTTTTAAGATACTCCTTGATAGTTATTTTGCCGCTAAAAAGCAGGTTGTATAAATATTGCTTCTCTATATGTGCTTCTTTCATTGTCTTAACAAGCTCCTTGTCGAACAACAATGCATTAATAAGTGATTTCATAATTTCTTGTTTCTTGTTTAATGAGATTTTTTTGTGTAAATACATTTAATGTGTAATAATTACACATTTATACCAAACGTATAAAAAGGTAACCCGCGGAACTATTCGTCAAATCCCTATTACTTTAAAGAAGTATAGTTAAGTTAATGTGAACTTAACAGATAAAGACTGGGCATCACATTTAATTTTTACTGAAAGGCTATACTGGCGCATATCTTAGAAGAACGTCTTCTATTTTAAGATAAGGAAATAACCGTTTATCTTGTTTGCAAAGCGGAAAATCGGAGTATACTTTTACATCATTAAAGATGTCGGCTGTAACCTCTGTAAAAATTTTCTACTGACAGCCTTCGGGAAATTATCGTGAAGAATACATGTATACCATTTCCCATCTGACAATTACTCTGCTATAATTTTTGCCTGTTATAAGTTATTGATTGCTGTTGTAATTAAGAATTTAAAAATGCGATCATTTTTAAAACGAGAACACATAAACCACATTAATTAATTAAAAAAAATTTATGAAAAATGTAATGAACAAAGCAAGAAGGACAGCAATTATCTTAATGGTAATGTTTACAATTGTTACGGCACAAAGTTTTGCCAAAAATAATGACGGCGCTCCGGTGGAATTTAAGTATATCGGCACCACAAATAGCCAGCCTGTATTTCAATTAAACATGCATAATGCTGATGCAGGCGAATTTGTGATAACGCTTAAAACTTCATCCGGAGAATTGCTTTACACAGAGAAAGTTTCAGGTAAGCAAATTGAAAGGAAGTACCGGTTAAACACTGATGAAATTGATGCCTCTGGTATTACAGTTGAAGTAAGCAGTGCTAAGGATAACACAAAAATTGTATATGCGGTTAACAGAAAAACGCGGACAATAGAAGATGTAGTTATCAACAAGCTGTAAGGTAATAAGCAAAGCTTATTTAAAAGAGTAATGCAGGCAATGTTGCATTACTCTTTTTTGTTTTACACATTAAGCAGGTCAATCTTCCTGCCTAATGTAATCAAAGGCAATGTTCATGCGATTGCGGTCAAATTCTTTTTCATTATTTGCAAGCCAGATTGCAGCTACTCCGTTTCCGATAAAGTTAGTGATGGCCCGGGCTTCGCTCATAAACCTATCAACACCTAACAACAACGACAATCCCTCGAGAGGAATTACTTTAATAGCAATCAACGTTGAAGCGAGAACAATGAAACCGCTTCCTGTAACACCTGCGGCACCTTTTGATGTGATAAATAAAACAGCTATAATGGTCATATCCTGCGCAAATGATAAATGAACATTGTAAACCTGCGCTAAGAAAATTATTGCCATAGAAAGATATATGGTTGTTCCATCAAGATTGAAAGAATAGCCAGCAGGCACAACCAACCCAACCACAGATTTTGAACAACCCATGCGTTCCAGCTTTTGCATAAGCGTAGGCAAACCTGCTTCTGAGGAGGAGGTACCAAATACAATTAGCAATTCAGCTTTAATAAACTTTAAAAAATCCCAAAGATTAATCTTATAGTAGCGGATGATTAAACGTAATACAACGAAAATAAAAAGAGCCATAGTTATATAAATAGTAAGCATAAGCTTACCCAATGGAAGCAATGTATGCAAGCCGTATTTGCCAATTGTGTACGACATGCCTCCAAAGGCACCGATTGGGGCAAATAACATAACAAGGTATAAGGCCTTAAATACGTATCTTGATATCACGGTGAGTGGTGCTAAAATCTTTTGCTTGTATTTGTATTTACTTATTATTACTCCGGATAAGATTGCTGCTGCTAATACCTGCAGTGTAACGTTCTCTTTTAAAAACTTCCACAAATTAAAATCATTGGCCTGGTTGGTGTATTGAGTTATTTCTCCATCGTTTACATGTGATGTAATAACTCCGCTTCCGGGCTTTATAATATTTACCACTATCAATCCAATAATCAGAGCAAGTGTGGTAACAACCTCAAAATAGATCAGAGCTTTTCCACCTACTCTTCCTACTTTCTTTAAACTGCTCATTCCACTTATGCCAAGTGTTATGGTGATAAAAATAATTGGATTAATAAAAAGTTTTACTACCTCAATAAACCATTTGCTTAAAGGCTGCATTTTTATTGCAACAGACGGCATAAAATAACCTAACATCACTCCTGCAACAATAGCAAGAAGTACCCAAAAGGTTAGATTTGTAAATACTTTTTTCATTAATATAAGAGGAAGATAATTATTATCAGTGATGTTCTCGCAAAGAGTTACTCTACTTGGAACATTGCGTGATACGAACACTAACTAATGGCAAAA
>CAXSEB010000034.1:0-11569 GCA_964235805.1 uncultured Chitinophagaceae bacterium
TATGCTGCCGCAAGGTTGTGGGTTGATGCGATAATTGATCCACTTTCAACAAGGCAAATGATTTCTGAAGCAATTAACGCGGCAAATCAAAATAGCATAATTCCTAAATTTTCTACTGGTGTTTTGCAGGTTTAATTTGAATGATTTATTTCCTTTCTTTTCTATTTAATACAATAAATGGAGCCAGTTATAATTTATACCGATGGAGCTGCAAGAGGTAATCCTGGCTCCGGTGGTTATGGCGTTGTTATGTTATGGGGAAATGTAAGTAAAGAATTATCAAAAGGTTTTCGCTTAACTACTAACAATCGAATGGAACTAATGGCAGTAATTGCGGCACTCGAATCTTTAAAGAAAACTAACCTTGATATAATTATTTATTCTGACAGTAACTATGTTGTTAAAGCGGTAGAAGAAGGCTGGCTTAAGAACTGGATAAAGACAAACTTCAAAGGTGGAAAAAAGAACAAAGATCTGTGGCTTCGTTTTTATGAGTTATTTCAGGATCATAACATTAAATTCAAATGGGTAAAAGGTCATGCAGATAATAAGTATAACAACCGTTGTGATATGTTGGCTACTGCTGCAGCAGATGCAAAAAATCTTTCAGCAGACGAATATTATGAAGCTGAAATTAGGAACGGAATATAAAGTATTAACACCCTATGCTAATCTTGATTGGGTTGTAAAGGTGTTTTTGTTAAATAAGTAATATCCGCCGAATAATACTGCAGAAAATAATAAGGTAGAAACAATGCTCCATGGATAAAAGGGTAAGCCATCATTGAAGCACATCAATAATCCGTTGAATGTTTTTGGACGGTTATACCCGGCATCAGGCGAATTGCTAAGCCAGACAAAAAAATTAGAAAGAATAAAAAACGCTGTTGGTGCTGCAAGCGATGCTAACAATATTTGTGACAGTTTAAATTTTCTAATAAAAAAGCCAAACACAGTCATGGCACCAAACAAACAGTAATTAGTTATCTGCCCCTGGTAAAACCCCGGCATATTGCCTACACCACTTCTGTACAATACTTCATACAAAGCATCTGACAAAAACATCGATAACAAGGGAAGCAGAAAAGCAAACTTCTTATCTTTTATAACAGCACCTCCAAAAATAGCCATAGCAATTTGCGGTGCAAAACCAAAAGGCCTGCCCGGCATTATCCTATATAAAGAGGCTATAATAATTAACAAGATAAAACTTACCATCACTTGTTTTGATATTCTCATTATTCAAAAATTTATGGCGCAAAAATAAGTAATAATTTTTTTTAAATGAGTTTTGTATCAAGACCTGCTTAGTAAAAATCCAACATATTTATGTTTATTTTGCTTATATGGCTTATCACAATTTAACAGGCAGTTTGGGTGAAGAAATGGCCGTTAAGTATTTTGTTGGTAAAGGCTATAATATTCTACATAGAAACTGGAGATATTCACATTGGGAAATTGACATTATAGCTTTTAAAGAAAATAAAATTCACTTTATTGAGGTTAAAACCAGGCGCACAAATACTTATGGGTTTCCTGAAGATGATGTAAGTAAAAAGAAAATGAAATTTTTGATGAGCTCTGCAGAAGAATTCTTATACCAGAACAAAGGGTGGAAATTTGTTCAGTTTGATATTTTATCTATCACGTTAAGTAAAGATGAAACGCCTGAATTCTTCCTTATAGAAGATGTTTCCATCTGACTAACAAAAGTTCACTGCTCTGAGCTTTGGATAAACTTCGCTGTAAAAAAAATTACGCTATAAATTTTGACTGAAATGTGGGAAGGTTACAAAAATGGTTTCAAGGCACATCTTCAGCTTGAGAAATCTCTTTCAGATAATTCAGTCCACGCATATCTGCAGGATGTTGAGAAGCTTACTCAATATTTTTTAGCTAAAGAACTGCCCAAATCACCAGGCGAAGTTGAATTAAGTGATCTTGAGACATTTGTAAAATGGGTAAGTGAACTTGGTATGACTCCAACATCTCAATCAAGGATTATATCAGGGCTTAGGAGTTTTTATAAATATTGTTTGCAGGAACACATTGTCACAAAAGACCCCACTACTTTACTGGAAGCTCCAAAATTAAAAAAGTCGTTACCGGATATTTTAAGCTACAATGAAATTGAAGAGATTCTTAGCAAGATAGATGTAAGTACTCCTGAAGGTGCAAGAAATAAAGCTATCATTGAAACACTCTACAGTTGTGGCCTACGCGTTACTGAACTTGTCAATCTAAAACTTTCATGTTTGTACTTTGATGTTGGGTTCGTAAGGATAATAGGCAAAGGCGATAAAGAAAGATTAGTACCTGTTGGCAGCTCCGCTATCAAATATGTCAATCTATATAAAGATAATATTCGTGTTCACATACCCGTGAAACCGGGCAATGAAGATGTATTGTTTTTAAACCGGCGTGGAAGAAAATTATCAAGAGTGATGATATTTTTAATAATAAAAGAACTTACCAGGCTGGCCGGTATCACTAAGCAAATTTCACCACATACTTTCAGGCATTCTTTCGCAACACATTTGGTAGAAGGCGGAGCAGACCTCCGTGCTGTGCAGGAAATGCTTGGCCATGAAAGCATTACTACAACTGAGATTTATACACATCTTGATAGAGAATACCTGAGAGATACTTTACAACAATACCACCCGGGTTTTCGTCGTGAATAATTGATGTTTGGGGAACAATAACCAATAGTCACCGGTCAGTAGTCTATAAAAGGGAATGGTTTGATTAAGCCAGTGGAATAAATACAAATCAACTTTACTTGTATTCAATTATCTTATTTTCTTTCAATTAAGATTTCATGGTTTTGAAAAGATGGCTGTATAACTTCTAAGTTTTTTACTCTCTTGCGGTAATTCTTAAACATGCTCATCCATTTAAGTTTCAACACACCTAAAATCCCTTCTTTTACTATTCCCTTATTCATTTTTGAAGCGCCATGCTGCCGGTCAATAAAAGTAATAGGCACCTCTTTTATTTTGAACCCAAGTTTCCAGGTAGCAAATTTCATTTCAATTTGAAAGGCGTAGCCAACAAAAGTAATTCCATCCAAATTAATCGCTTCTAACACTCTTTGCTTATAACAAACAAACCCAGCGGTGGGATCTTTAATGGGCATCCTTGTAATTAAGCGGGTGTAAAAAGATGCACCTTTTGATAAATAAACACGCAACCACGGCCAGTTTTGAATTCTTCCTTTTTTTATATACCGTGAGCCTATAGATAAGTCCGCATTGCCTTCTTTACAAGCAATATATAAATTTTCAAGATCGGCAGGATCGTGAGAAAAGTCAGCATCCATTTCAAACACGTAAGAATATCTTCTGTTAAGCGCCCATTGAAAGCCGCAAATATAAGCAGTGCCTAAACCCAGCTTTCCTTGTCTTTCCACTAAAAATAATTGTCCTGGGTACTTTGTAAATAATGACTTTACAATACCTGCTGTATCATCAGGTGAGCCGTCATCAATTATGAGAACGTGATAATTTTTTTGTAAAGAGAAAACAGCTTCAAGAATATTGGAAATATTTTCTTTTTCGTTGTAAGTAGGTATAATAACAAGTTTTTCCAATAGCTGAAAAGATTAATAATAAATTTACGATTATTATTTCAAGCGGTATTTAGAGGCAAGTTAATTAAACCACATTATTCACTTTTTAACAGTGAGCGGTTTAATATTTCAGTAAGCTTTTGCTTTGTGTGTAATGGAAAATCTCCTTTCATCATCCAATCATAATACTGTGGTTCGGCTTTTAAAACTTCACACACAGGTCGTCCTTTATGTTTACCAAAGTTAAATACTTCTACATTATTATCCATAATCATTCTTCGGGCAAAATCAACTACTACTTCTTCGCCGGTGAATTTCAATATTGAATCAAGAGTACAACCTATGTTTTCATACCGGAGTGTTTGTGCTTCTAAAATCTCCCAGGTAGCCGTGGCATCTGCTTCTGCGCTATGAGCGCCTTCTAATTCTTTATTACAATAAAACTGGTAAGCAGCGCCCAGCGTGCGGCGTTCCATCATGTGAAATATATGCTGTACATCTAACATGCGCCTGTTTTTCATGTCTAAAGTCAATCCTGCTCTTAAAAATTCTTCAATTAATAAAGGTATATCCAGTCGATTTGAATTGTAACCCGATAGATCTGAATTATCGATAAATTGCTTTAATTCGTTGGCCACTTGTTTAAATACAGGAGCATCTTTTACCTTTTCATTAGTGATGCCGTGCAGATCACTACAGGCTTTTGGTATCGGGATTTGCGGGTTGATGTATTTCTGCTTGGTGAGCTTACTGCCATCCGGAAGAATCTTCACAATGGCTATTTCTACAATTCTGTCCAGAGCAAGATTAGTACCTGTAGTTTCAAGGTCAATAAAAGCTAACGGGCGTGTTAATATTAATGGCATTTTATAAGATATTAATGAATCCAACGGAAGATTTAAACGCCATAATTAATTTGGCTCGTTGTAAAATTATCTATGTTATTATTTATGAGACTCACGCCTGCTGAAGATTAACGGTTTTAATGATATCTATGCCATCAAAATTTCCGCTGCTCATCAATAATATGTCTGCGTCAGTACAATCATGATTGAGTAACCAGTTAACCAATTCTTCTTTTGCGTTTATCACTACAAGATTATCTTTTTTAAAACCTTCGGTTATTTTTTCTTTTTGCAGAGGCGGCATCCGTTTCAATTCAAGGGCATGATTTGAATAATACACCACGCCGGTATCTGCACAATTTAATGTTCCGGCATATTGCTGCAGAAAGTTTTCATTCAGGCTGCTGTAAGTATGCAGTTCAAGTATTGCGATTAATTTTTTATTTGGAAACTGTTGTTTAACTGCGTTAACTGAAGCTTCTACTTTACTTGGCGCATGTGCAAAGTCGCGGTAGATGTTACATGTGTTTGTATTATAAATCAATTCTAATCTTCGTGATGCGCCGCTGAAAGTTGAAACCGCTTTTACAAAAGTATCTGCAGTTATGCCTAATTCTTTACAAACAAAAAATGCCGCATGCAGATTTAAAAGATTATGATTGCCAAATACCTGGATAAGCGACTTATTCCCTTCTATATCTATTTCCGTTTTGCCGTTTGCTATTGTGTTACCTGGCAAGTTATACGGTTGATAGTGTATGTCACTTCTTATGTTCTTTTTGATCAGGTCACGAAGCGTATCATCAGTTTCATTATAGATCAATAAACCTCCGGGAGATAGGGTGTTTATAAATATTTCAAACTGAGTTACATAAATTTCAAATGTCGGAAACACATTTATATGATCCCACGAAATACCAGTAATTACGGCAATTTGTGGAAAAAGAAAATGAAACTTAGGCCGCTTTTCTATGATACTTGCCGGGTATTCATCAGCTTCACAAATAATTACAGGTGCGGCAGTAATGCTTACGCTTTGGTTGAATCCATTAAGTTTTGCACCAACCATATAATCAAACACTTTTCCGGCGCTCTTTAGCACATGCATTATAATTGCGGTTGTACTGGTTTTTCCATGGCTTCCTGCTATAGCAACTCTGAGTTTATTGATGCTTTCTTCATAAATGAATTCCGGAAATGAAAAGATTTTTAAGCCTAGTTGGTTAGCCTTAACTAATTCAGGGTTATCTTCTTTAGCATGCATGCCCAATATAATAGTATCGATTTCACTGGTGATGTTTTCCGGGAACCAACCAAAAGAAACAGGCAAAATCCCCGCTTTTTCAAGGTTGGTTTTTGCAGGTTCAAATATTTCATCATCACTGCCGGTAACATAATTTCCTTTTTGTTTCAAAGCAATTGCCAGTTGATGCATTACGCTTCCGCCGATAGCTATAAAGTGAATTCTCATTTATTAGTGCCTTGTGTTAGTGAATAGAAGTTAACAATAGAATTGTTATTTGAACGTTTTGGTATTGTTAATAATAACTGTAAAGTATTATCTTTGCGTAATCATTGCAAAATAATGTTTTCAATTAAAAACCAGATAAAATGAAGAGAATGTTTTTTGCCTTGCTATTAATGTCTTTTACCGTATTAACCCTGTCTTCCTGCAGCAGCAGCCGCAGAGCTAGAACTGGTTGCCCAATGACGGAAAGAATTATACATTAACTTTTTTACCTCATGTTTTGGATCAATTTAAACACTGAACAGCAGCTACAGGAAATAAAAAATAAATCGAAAGAAAAGCCCCAGGTTATTTTTAAACACAGTACCCGCTGCTCTATAAGCAGTATGGCCAAAAATAGGCTGGATAGAAGCCCGGCGCCAGCCGGCATGGATTTTTATTATCTTGATCTTATTAAGCACAGAAGCATATCAAACAAGATTTCAGAGGAGTTTGATGTTTATCACGAATCGCCACAAGTTTTAATAATAAAAGACGGTAAGAGCATTTATGATGAAAGCCATAGTGGTATTGACATGCAGGAGATTGCAGAATATGCTTACAGTACCTTAAAGTGATTATTTTTTAATAAACCTCATCAACACAATATCGTCCTGGCTTAGTTCTAAAATTTCATTTTCAACCAGGTAGCGGTTTACTTTTAATAAAATAGATAGAAAAGTATTTTCATTGTAGCCGCTACAAGCCATTTTGGTGGTAACTATATCTTTATTAATTGTTATGAAGTTTTCTTTTATTGTAAAACTTCCGTTCATGCAATTGCAGCCTGTGTTTCCGGTAAAAGTTTTTTCCTCAAAATTGAGGTTAATTGCAGGCGGTGTTTCCCATTTATTATTAGAGCCCCAAAGTCGATCCAATTCCCAGGATCCATTTAACTCGATACCAGGGATTTTTTTTATCACCTCCGGCTGAGGCAGATCAACAGTGGCAGCAGTTACAGGCTTAGAAGTTTTGCAACCAAAAATCATTATAGTGATTGATAGAATTAGCAGGCATTTCAGCATTACTTATTTTTTAAAGACAACATAATAAAAAGCACTGTAAACAAAGAACAAAAACACGTCATTATAAGGAATAATCTCAATAAACACCATATTCAACATCAAGTAAATGTGTGCATGGTACCGTGGCCTTTGCCTTGTTACTTTCATATGCAAGCTCGATAAGCCGGATGGTGTTATAACCATGTTCAGGTTTTTCTTTTAGCTCCGCATCATGTATAATTGTTTGGTAAAGATTTATATAAAATAAACCGAAGTTGCCCTGTAGAGAAGGATACCTGATTTTTGTATCCTGGTCATCAATCTGGGTGTGTAACAGTCCATACTGACTGCTATCTTCAGTTCCCCAATCTGCTGCGGTTGGCAATACACCTTGTTTCAGTAACTCTTCCTGCGGATCTTCACCATATTTAATATATGAGCCTTTTGTTCCGTGAATCATATACCGTGGCCCTGGCTCACGAACAAGCATACCGGCTTTTAAGACAACTTTCGTAAATCCATAATCCAACGTTATGTCAAAATAATCTTCCACTTTTGCATCCTTTCTTTGCAGGCGTAAATCCGCATTAATGGCTTTTGGAAGTCCAAATAAATATAGTGCCTGGTCAATTAAATGTGCACCAAGATCATAAAATATTCCATTCCCTGGTCCGGCTTCTTCCCGCCAGGCATTAGATTTTAACCCGGGCCTGTACCTGTCATAATGTGCTTCAAAATCATGTATTTCTCCAAGTAACTGTTTAGCAAGTATTTCCTTTATTGTAATAAAATCCGCAACATACCGCCTGTTTTGAAAAACACTTAAAATCCTTTTTTCCTTTTTTGCTATCTCAATTAATTTATGAGCGTCTTGCGAAGTAATTGTAAAAGGTTTCTCTAGCACAACATGTTTACTTTTTAATAATGCTTATTTTGCATAGTTAAAATGGGTATCATTTGGTGTTGTAATAACTATAATGTCTGTATTGGTTTGTAACAAATCATCAAAGCTTCTTGCAATTTTAGCTTCGGGAAAAAGTGTTTCAGAATCTCTTTTATGCCTTTCTAAAACACTTACAACTTTGTAGTTATCAGAAATTTTTAAAAATGGAGCATGCATAACTTTCGCTGCTACACCATAACCAGCTATACCAACTTTTAGTACAGACATATCTTAATTTGAATAAGTGATTCCATAAAAACTTAATAAAAATGTTTACTTGTTTTCTATATTTTATAAGCTACCTGTTGTTTAGTAATTGCAAGCTCTGCTAAACAATTCCTTTCATTCACAATTCTTATCTTCATCTATATAAACACACAAAGTTTAAAAATTACTATCAAAGATGAACGTTCAAATAGAAAATAGCTGGAAAGAAGTATTGAAAGAGGAGTTATTTCAAAGAGATAATAACTTTCCTAAAAGCTGAAAAAGCTTTGGGCAAAATTATATATCCCCCCGGGCCTTTGATCTTTAACGCCTTTTATAAAACCCCTTATGATAAGGTGAAGGTGGTTATACTTGGGCAGGATCCTTACCACAATAAAGGACAGGCGCATGGCTTGAGTTTTAGCGTGCCTGAAGGAGTGTCAAAGCCACCCTCATTGATTAATATCTTTAAAGAATTACAAAGTGATATTGGCATTTCAACTCCCTTAAGTGGCAATCTGGAAAAGTGGACTGAGAAAGGTGTGCTGCTTCTTAATGCAACATTAACTGTGCGGCAAAACGAACCTGGAAGCCACAGCAAAATTGGCTGGATTAATTTTACAGATGCCGTAATAAAAAAACTGTCAAAAGAAAAGCTAAATATTGTGTTTTTGCTTTGGGGAAAGTTTGCACAGGATAAACAAGCACTTATTGATGAAACAAGACATTATATTTTAAAGGCTGCACATCCATCGCCATTTAGTGCAGAGAAAGGTTTCTTTAATTGCAGGCATTTTTCAAAAACGAATGAATACCTGCTAAAGCAGGGCGAGCAGCCAATTGACTGGAAATTGTGATGGCTTAAAACAATTCGACCAATGAAAGTTTTAAAAGAAATACTGGGGAGAATTTTCGCATTATGGGCTTTACTTGTATTGACAGTAACTATGGTTGCAGTTGCACCGGCTATGTGGATGATTGGTTTTACAGATGAGCCAAAACGTACCGTGATTTTTCATAGAATATCAACGCCATGGATGAGAATTTTTTTTGCTTTAACTGGCTGCACTCTTAAAGTAAAAGGAGAAGAAAATTTCAAGCAACACGAAAATTACATTGTTATATGCAACCATAATTCGTTTATGGATATACCTATATCCACTCCGTTTATACCTGGGGCAAATAAAACCATTGCCAAAGTTGAATTATCACGGGTACCTCTGTTCGGTTTTATTTATAAGCGTGGTTCTATTCTTGTTGACAGGAAAGACAAAGCCAGTAGGGGAGATAGCTTTAGAAAAATGAAGGAGGTTCTTGCAATAGGAATGCACATGTGTATTTACCCCGAAGGAACAAGAAATAAAACATCAGAACCGCTAAAAGCTTTTCATGATGGTGCTTTTAGATTAGCTGTAGATACGCATAAGGCTTTATTACCAGCTTTGATTTTTAATACAAGAAAAGTTTTGCCAACAGATAAAGTTTTCTTTTTTTGGCCATCGAGAATGGAATTACATTTCCTGGCACCTGTACAAGTAAACGAAGCAGATACTGCGGAAGGCTTAAAACTAAAACTATATAATTTGATGAGCTCTTACTATGCAGCAAATTTATAGGCCATCATAAGTAGACCTTGTCCGGTTTATTTTAAGGTCTCTTAAAAGCCCGGATTTAGGACTTATATTAATACTGAAAAATCTATATCTGCCTACAGGTGATAAATTAATCGCCATTTGCCAGCAATGCATATCTCTTGAAATATTAACAGCTACAAGGCCCACCTGGTGTTGAGTTATATTATATGAACCATTAATTCCTATTTGCCATTTAGCAGTTAAGCCAAGAGTTCCGCCACCATTTATATCCTGCGAAAATTGCGAAGTAAGCCCTTTCCTGTCTGGCCTTAATACTTTGTTGTAGCGCAATGCATAGGAAAAGTTAACGGACCATGGGATGCTAAAGTCGGTATATTCTCCGGGATTGTTTCTTATCTCAGCAAGCTCGCTTCCATACTCATCATCTGTATAGCCGTTGGTTACAGGGTAATCATTTGATCTTGGTATTGGTTTTTTTGCATTTGATTTATCTTTACTGCCACCCTGGAACTGGCTGGAAATAGAAATGTTGCTGCTCATTAATCTGCCTAAAGAAAATGGCTTCCTTTTCCAAAGCAGGCTTTTCAAACGGTGACCTGTTTCATCAGCATCATATGGATCTAGATACGCACCGGCAGTCAGGTTTATCTTCTCAAACAAATTACTTCTCAATGATAAAACAAGGTTACTCAATGGGAAAGAATCTGCCATTAAATTGTAATTTCCATTTAGGCTTAATCCATCTATCAACGTAACTTTTTTTAATGCATTTTCACCCGTATCTTTTTTATTAAGCACTTTCATTTGAATGTTATTATCAATGCCAAACGAAATGCCGCCAAATTTGCCATGTCCGTACGGGCTAAAAACATTGCCTGTAAATACTGAATATTCCTCGAAGGAATTAAGCGTGTTATTGGTGTCGACCTGTGTTTCGTAATAGTACTTTTTATTAAAGTCAGGTTTGTAATTAATGCCAATAGTAGGGCGTATTTCGTGACGTATTGCCTGGATCCTCGCTGTTTTACTTTTAGCCGCTATCATTCCAAAAATCCTTGTGGAGGCTGATAAACCGAAGTTCATATCTCTTGCTGTATAAAAGCCTTTAGTGATAGTAGTGTCAAGTTTTTTGTTTGCAGGATCCCATTTTCTTACGAGCTTGCGCTGGTACCATGTTTCATCGTAACTAACAGACGGGCCGATTTGGAAAATGCCTATCTGCGGCAGCGAAATACTTATAGGTACAGAATGATGCGCTCCCCATTGAAGTGTATCTGCAATGTGCTGAAAAATATTATGTGTTGTATCATAAAATGAGAAAAGACTTTTAGCATTTCCGTTGTAGGATAACCCGATATTTTGGTACCATTTAGGCGTACCGACAAATTCTTTTTTTCTAAAAGGATATAACGTTTGTACGTTAAACGCCACGTCAGGCAAGTTAATGTTGATCAGCTTTTGTAAGGTGTTTTGATTATGATTCGCACTTACCGTAAGATTGAAAGGTTTGTCTTTCCAGGTTTTTGAATATACAATGCTCGAGGTAAGCTGGTTGCTGAAATTTCTATATGGATTATTGGGTACAAACGAATTAAAGCTGCTGCTTCCTGCATTAACATTGGCAGAAAAATTTACACCAGGCCTTGATCTGGTATCTGCGGAGTGGCTCCATGTTAAATGATAGCTGCGGTTCTTGGTATAATCAGGGTCTCCTTTAAAGTTGTATTTAAAACTTTGAACATCAAAAGAGATGTTACCCTGGTAACGATACAATTTTTTATAACGTGGATTTATGTTCATAGTCCAACCTCCGTAGGAATATAAATTGCCTCTTAATATTACATCCCAATAGTTGCTGAGCACTTTATAATAACCTAATCCTTCGAGCCCAACGCCT
>CAXSEB010000034.1:11579-12180 GCA_964235805.1 uncultured Chitinophagaceae bacterium
TTAGATGTAAATGATGGCGGCAGAAGCCCGGAATGCCTTCCCTGGCTTAAAGGAAAAATTCCGAAAGGTAAGTATATAGGAATAGGAACGCCTTCAAACTCCGGATGAACAGGGCCGCTGATAGCCACTTTTTGGTTAATGAATTTTATACGGTTGCTTATAAAAGCGAAATGCGGAGTATCTAAATTACAGGTAGTAAAGCGTGCTCTCTTTACAAAGAAAACCTTTGGATCAATTTTTTTAATTGCTTCACCATATACATAAATTTCGCCTTGCTGCGTATAGGTGCTTTTTGTAATTCCTTTACCAGATTTTAAATTGAATTTAAGTGAATCACTTGTTGATGTAAAATCACCTTGCTTAAAAGTGGGCATTGATATTACTTTGCCTGTGCTGTCTCTTCTTATGGAAGCCGTTAAGTTCCCTGTTTGCTGATCCAGTTCTATCACCGGCGCAGTAAGGTTATTATCTTTATAATCTGTAGTTGTTTTTGTTCCGTATAAGGTAATTTTTTTTGTAGGCACATCCAACACCATTGAGTCTTCTGCTGCATATTCTATCGGAGCATCTAAAGAGTCTCTTGAAATTTTAAGATCAGTGG
>CAXSEB010000035.1:0-609 GCA_964235805.1 uncultured Chitinophagaceae bacterium
CAGCCTTCCAGGTTTATCGCCAAAATAGTACAGGTGATGGCGACCGGTTTCTTGACTGGGATAATGATGGTGATCTGGACCTTGTAATTAGTGGTTACAATGGTACAAGACAGGCCACAGCCATCTATTTAAACAATGGAGGAAAGTTTACAGAAGACTTAAGCGATTCGACTTTACCAGGCGTTTCTGAAAATTCTATGGAAGTTGGTGATATTGATAACGATGGAGACCTGGATTTAGTGATTACAGGATTTTCTGGTAATGATTTTGACGGTGCTGGCACAGTAGGGCCTTTCAATGCAAATGTTTCTCTAATTGTTAAAAATCCCACAACAGTTGCAAATACACCTCCAACAATGCCAAGTAATTTACATGTTACCGGCACACAGGCAGCGATGACCTTCAGTTGGGATTCTGCAACTGATGCAACTACACCAAGACGTTCTTTGAGCTACAACCTTTTTCTTGTTAATGATAGTGGCAAAACTTTTATTTACCCTCTTGCTGATACAACAACAGGAAGATTAAGGCTTCCAAGAATGGGAAATGTAAATCTTAATACAGGGTGGGTTCTTCATAATTTACCGGCAGGCAATTATCGCTGGGGAG
>CAXSEB010000035.1:619-2776 GCA_964235805.1 uncultured Chitinophagaceae bacterium
CTTTGCTTCATCTGCATTTGCAATGGGCACTTTCACTGTTAATGCAAATGGAACGTTACCGGTAAGCGTTACATCTTATAACGTAAAAGCAGAACATAATAAAGCAAAAATAGAATGGACAACTGCGATTGAACAAAATAACGACAGGTTTGAAATATACCGTTCGGATAATGGAAGAGATTTCGTTAAACTGGAAACTGTTAAGGCAAAAGGAACAGGCGCAAATCAATATTTTGTTTACGATAATAATCCATCCAGTGGAGTAAATTACTATCGGTTAATTCAATTTGATGCAAACGGGCAATCAAAAGAACTTGGAATTAAAACAGTAACGTTTGATATCTCAAATAAACCAGGCGTTATTACTTTTCCAAATCCTGCAAACAACGAGGTGGGTATTAGACTTAGCAATTACAAAGGCAACCAGCTAAATGTTACAATGAGTGATATGATGGGTAAGTTGTTTCACAAAGAAACTATAACTGTAAATAATAGCCAGGGCTACTACATACTTCGATTAAAATCTAAGCCTTTAAGCGGTCAGTATATTATTAATGTAAATGGTGATAATTTAAAAGAAAGTTTGAAAGTACTGATCAAATAGTTAATACATTAAATTCTTATAAGAAATCCCGGCAATTGTGTCGGGATTTTTTATTTATAATAACCCGGTTAAATCTTCCACAGTACTTTGAAAGTTACAACGATCATGTAAAATAATCCACAATTGTAGTTATACATACTCAGCAATGCACTGACAATTAAGTTAGAACGTTTGGCATATTAATTATACATAACTAATATTTAATATTATAAATGAAAACAAAAACGCCAACACTTAAAAGGTTAAATCAACACAACTCAGTTGCTCTTGGCCCTCTTGATAACCTCGAAAACCATGTAAACCCCGAATGGTGGAAACACATCTTTAATTCGTTGTACATAAAAACTGATGGAGATGTTATTGAAGACGATGAAATCACCATGCATGAAGTAGACCTGTTTACAGGAATTTTAAATGTAAGCCACGGTGCACACATACTTGATGTATGTTGCGGCCAAGGTCGCCATAGTTTTGAACTCTTTAAAAGAGGTTTCACAAATATCGAAGGCATTGACAGGTCGGCTTATCTTATAGCAAAAGCCCGGCAAAAAAGTAAGTTAAGTGGTTATCCAATAAGATTTAGGGAAGGAGATGCAAGGAAGCTTCCTTATGAGGAAAACACCTTTGATGTTGTAATGATCTTAGGCAACAGCTTTGGATATTTTGAATCTTATGACGATGATCTGCAGGTGCTTTTATCAGCATCAAAAGTTTTAAAATCAGGCGGTAAAGTACTGATAGATGTTGCTGACGGTAGTTTTTTAAAAACCAACTTTAAACCACGCTCGTGGGAATGGATAAATAAGAATCAGTTTGTATGCAGAGAGCGATGCTTATCTGCCAGCGGCAAAAAATTAATATCAAGGGAAGTGATAACTCAGACGAATAAAGGCGTTATTGCTGATCAGTTTTATTCAGAGAATTTATACGATGGACAGGGACTTGAAAATCTTGTAAATTTATCAGGGTTTGATGATATTAAAATATCTTCGGCCTTAGAAGTAAAATCTCAACGCAACCAAGACCTTGGCATGATGGAAAACCGGATCATCTTAAGTGCCATAATCAATAAATAATTTGCGACTTAAATATATACCATGAAGAAACTAACTATAACATTAGTAACCATTATATCTGCCATTGCCTACCAGGCCTGCGAAAACCGTGACCAAAACGGTAACACAGATACTAATAATACCAAAACTAGCAAGAAATATACTGACAGTACACGTGGAGTTTTAGGAGATTCAACAGTAACTGATACCTTAAATAATAACAGGTAACATCAGTTTAGTGATGGTTGCTTTTAATAAGTCTTTCTATCTTTTTTTCTAACAAGGGAAGGTTAAAAGGTTTTTCGATAACATCTTCAGCCGGCATGTCGCTAAGTTTCGGCCTTGAGGTATACCCTGTCATTAACAACACAGGAACTGAACGGGTTTTCTTATCGGATTTTAATTGCTCTGCAATATGTTGTTGAAGAATATCTACCACAACAAGTTCAGGACGAAACTCTTTCATAAGCTTTGAAACTTCTTCCTGCTTTCCGGTAT
>CAXSEB010000035.1:2794-12158 GCA_964235805.1 uncultured Chitinophagaceae bacterium
GCCTTTTTTTCTAGCCAGCTTTTCAAGAGTTCCATTGTGTCAAAGTCGTTGTTGATAACCAAAATCTTTTTCATTAGAGTACATGTTTATAATTTCGTTTAAACAACACGTATGCCATATTCGATAAAAAAGTTTAATATATAATTATATATGAAGAGGAATGGAAAAGTAGAATGTAGAACCTTTGCCTTCTTCACTTTCGGCCCAAACGTGGCCATGATGGGAATGAATTATTTGCCGGCATAAAAAAAGACCTAATCCAATTCCTTCAAGGTTTTTAGTTCTTTCTGCCCTAAAGAAACGCTCAAAAATATAAGGAAGCTGATTCCTTGAAATTCCGAGGCCTTCATCTTTTACCGAAACTGTTATGATTTTGTTGTCGTGATAAATAGTTAGGAAAACATTGGTATTTCCGTTAGAGTATTTTATACCATTGCTCAGGTAATTAGTTACAACCTGTATCAGCCTGTATCTGTCTGCTGTTACCTCTATATTTCCTTCTCCCTTTACAATAATATTGTATGATGGTTGCAGGCCTTTCACTGTGTCGATGGCCTCATTTATCATACTATTAAAACTAAAAGTTGAAACATCTAATTTTAAATTGCCGGAGCTAACTTTTGCTGTGTCGTAAAGGTCAGCAATCATTTTATTTAGCCGGAGAACATTATTCTTATTACGCTGCAACATGTCCATGATCTCTTCCTCGTTGTTCTCTTTTATTGCGTCGCCCATTACATCGTTACATAAAACAAGATTTGCCAGCGGGTTCCTTAGTTCATGTGCCACGAAACCGATCAGGTCTTCCCGCTCTCTTTCTGCCATCTTATGAACGGTAATATCATGTATCACCAGCAGTAAATGATCACCCTGGTCTGACTGTTGCATGAAGGTGCAGGTAACATCAAATATGCGCTTTTCGCCGCCTGAGGTCTGTATTTCAAAAGCAACGTTTGTAAAGCCTCTTTTTGACGCCATGGCTTTTTCAATATTACTTTGCAACTCTTCAAATACATCGTAAGGCCTTATAAGGTCACCAAAATTTATTGATGCCCGCTTTTGTATATTGTAATTGAATAAAATATAAAAAGCCCTGTTAGCTTTAATAACGTTAAGGTCCTCATCTAATACAATTACCACATCTTCAATGGAGGTAAGTATATTTTCGTTGAATTCATTTAACTGCTGTATCTCGTTTTCTTAGGTTTACCGTCATCACCTTTTGCCAGCACAGACTCGCCCATTACCCAAGTTGAGGTTTTATCTTTTGATACAAGGTAATTGTTATCAGAACCCTGCCCTTTGCTTAAGACTGCGTTCAATTCTTTTTGCGGAAGCCCCTTTTCCTTGTCTTCATCTGTAAAAAGTATTTCGCTATTTCTCCCAATAATATCTTTAGGCTCATAGCCAAAGGCATTGCTAAAGGCTTTATTTATTTTCACTATAGTGCCATGCTCATCCATTAACAGCATGCAGTTTTGCATTGCATTATCAAATAATGTATCAAATAAAATCGCAGAAGTAATATCAGTAGAATGTGAGGATAAAGTCTTTTGCATATTATCGTTTAAAGCAACCAGTGAAATAATGTAAACGATAAAATTTACTGGTTTGAATACTTCAAAAGTATTGATATTATGTTAAAGGTGAATAAATTTTATAATAAAAAAAAGTTCTATATAAAAAAGTGCCCAACTAATGCCGGGCACTTACAATAGAAAATTAAATTACTTTTTGCCTTGGTTTCCGCCGCGGTTTCCACCACTTGCTTCGCCACCTTTTCGTCCCGCTTCTCTAGCTTCTTCAGATGTAAATTCATGAGCATTGCCTGATTCGTGGGAAGCCTTTCCACCTTTGCTGGCAATTTCTCTTTGTTTTTCCTGATCCATTGAAGCAAAACCCCGTTTCGAAGTGTCACCTCCTCTTTCTTGTTGACCTTGTTTACTGTTAGGCATAATTGAAAGTTTTTAAATTAATAATAAATTAAGAGTGGAATTACTTTGCCAAAGAATAGTAAACACCGGTATATAGTAAAAAGCATAAGAAGCTCATCTTTGCAACGATTTATTTCTCAACCTCTTGCGATAAGTATGTTGATTAGCTCTGGTATTAAGTTGTTTATATATATTGATAAGATTTATTTATTGTGGAAACATTTTCACAAAAGCGTTCTCACATGTGCAGCATTCCACACCATTTCACTTAAGTCGTAGGCTTACTAAAAATATTCATCTTAATTTTAAACAGAGGCAACTGTTTTAAAAAACCTGCGTACTTACATTTATACTCATTTAAAATAGGATTTTTTTGGAGAGCGTTATTTCAATTGTTTCAGGATGCATGCATAATGATCGCAGAGATCAGAAAAAGCTTTACGAAAAGTATTATGGCTATGCACTAAAAATCGTCTTCAGGTATATCTACAGGTACGATAAAGCCGTTGATGTAGTTAATGACGGGTTTGTAAAAGTATTTACCAGGATTGAACAGTTTCACTGCGATGATGCATCTAAAACGGAAATGATGCTTATGGGATGGATGAAAACCATCATGATAAATACAGCTATAGACAGGCTAAGAAAAGATAACTTTTTGCCGGAGATAGGCGACCTTAATGAGAATATGTGGCTGGAAGACAGGAAGAATCAATCAGATCAAAAGCTGCTTTACAAAGACGTTATTAATGAAGTAAGAAGGCTACCTACAATGTACCGTATCGTTTTTAACATGTATGTTATTGATGGATTTACACACAAGGAAATTGCAACACATCTAAAAATAGCAACAGGCACTTCAAAATCAAATCTCTCAAAGGCCAGAGTGCTGTTGCAAAAATTTATAAACAACAATGAAATACGAGAAAAAGTATGCCAGATGTAACCGACGATATGGATGATATTTTTAAACGGGCAGCGGAGAACTACTCTCTTAATACTGACAGTGCTGATTGGAACCAGGTTTCAAAAGCATTACCAGTTAAGAGTGATTCTCTAAAAGGTGTAAACACTAAAAAGAGTTCCCGTAAACTGTTGTGGTTGCTGCTTTTGTTACCTATTGTTGCTGTATTATATATTTTACCTGTAAATAACGTTAGGAAAAATACATACAAGGATAAGCTTTCAGGTCAACATCAACACGGCGTAGCTGGAAAAAACGGCAAAGAGGATTTGGTAAAACATAATATGTCAAAAGAAACATATTCAGGCACAAATAATTCATCAACTTACAACAAGAACATAAACAAGACGACTGGCAAAATATCAAATTCTTCTTCACATCACTATTCTTTCAACCGTCATATCCAGGTTAAAGCAGGCGCTGGTAAAGAAAACGAAAACATAAGTGTTGCTTCAGTATCTCTTCAAGTTATTAAAAATGCAACAGCAAATAAAGATGAAGATCAAAATGATAAGACATCAAACAATACAGAAGCATCGGCAACAATAAAACCACTTAATAATGGCAAAGAAGCTTTTATAAACTCCGAAACCCAGAGCCCGGAAGTTAAGACTGATCGCAATAAAGCGCCGGATTCTAACACAGTTAACCAGGTTGTCGTAAGCAAAGGAGTTAAAGCAAAAAGCAGAACACCTCGTGTATATGCAGGCGTAATCGGTGGCGGCGATATAAGTACTATCAGGTTACAGAAGATCAATAAAACAGGCTTCACCGGTGGTATTGTTGCAGGTTATAAACTCAATAAAAGATGGAGTATAGAAAGTGGTTTTTACATAGATAAGAAGTCTTACTACACTGACGGTAAATATTTTGACAGCAAAGAAGTATATATTCCTTCTTATACAAAAATTGAAAATCTCGACGGGAATTGTCACATGATTGAATTGCCTTTGAACGTAAGGTATAACCTTAGAATAAATAAGAAATCAACATGGTTTGCCCTGATAGGTACATCTTCTTACCTCATGAAGAAAGAAGATTATAAATACCGGTACATGAGTTATGGTGAAGTAAAAGAGAAACAATTATCATATAAAAATTCGTCTAAAAATTGGGCTTCTATACTAAATATAAGTGCAGGCTATAGTGTTAATGTTGGTAATGCAGCAGCATTACGCATTGAGCCTTATATAAAAATTCCTTTTAAAGGTGTTGGCATTGGCCGTTTGCCAATAACAAGTTCCGGCATTTATTTCGGCTTTACTAAAAACCTGTTTTAATAATAAAAACTTTTGCAATGAAAGCAAAGCCTGTGGTAGCAGGTGCCTGTATAGTATTGGCTGTACTTGCAGCAGTTGGTTGGTATTTGTATAATAAACCCCATAGCGGGTTAGCAGGCGTAAATGCTGATGTGCAGGTAACTGCTTCACAGCTTTATAATGATTTTGAAGTGAATGAGGCTTTAGCTAATAAAAAATATTTGAACAAAGTGATTGAGGTAAAAGGAAATATTGCTGACATACAAAATGAAAACGGTTCACAAATTATTTTACTAAGCACTGACAAATCGTTGGGCGGCGTGAGTTGCAGGCTCATGAATGCCAAAAACAATATCGCATTTAAAAAATTTGAAACAGTAACCATTAAAGGAAAATGCAGTGGCTATCTAATGGATGTCAATCTTGTAGACTGTTTACTTAAATAGACAACAAACACTAATTAAAATAACATGCGAAAATTTCTTTTCATAATTGCTGGCATGCTGCTTAGTCTAAACATGATAAGCTGTAAAAAAGAAAATGAAGAAGATCTTATAAATAAACAAGGCGGCCAACCTGGCTGTGATACTACAAATATTAAATACTCAGTGAACGTTTTGCCCATTATACAAAATAATTGTTACAGCTGCCATGGCAATGGCGAAGCTGAAGGCGGTGTTAATCTTGATGGCTATAGCAAATTAAGAATCCACGTTGATAACAATCACCTGGTAAATACAATAACACATGCTCCAGGCTACCCTCCTATGCCACAAGGCTCGCCGCAATTATCTGCCTGCGACATTAATATTATAAAAGCCTGGATAAACAACGGCTCCTTAGATAATTAAATAAAACCTTTTATGAAAAAGACAGTAACCCTTTTAGTTGTTTACTTCCTATTTGCATCATACTCATCAGCGCAGATATTTATTACCCGTACGGGCTTGATAAGCTTCTATTCTAAAACTTCTTTGGAAGATATAAAGGCTAACAATCAGCAATTGTTTGCGGCGATAAATACTGAAAAAAAAGAACTTGCCTTTATGGTATTAATGAAAGGTTTTGAGTTTAAGAAAGAACTAATGCAAACACACTTTAACGAGAATTATGTTGAGAGCGATAAATTTCCGAAGGCCAGCTTTACAGGAAATTACACCGGTGATGTAGATATGAAAAATGGTTCAATTGCTAACGTAATTGTAAAGGGATTACTAACACTGCATGGTGTAAGCAAGCAAATTGAAATACCTGCAACACTTCAATCAATAAACGGAATGTTAACCGGGCATGCAGTATTTAACGTAACACCGGAAGATTATAATATAGCGATTCCACAACTTGTAAGAAACAAGATCGCAAAACAAGTTAAGGTAGAAATAGATGTGAATTGTAACCCTAAAAGTTGATGTCATGCGTTTACTAATAATTATAGGTTTTACCTTTTTCCTCAATGCCAGCGTGCTTTCCCAGGATTCAACTCTGATGAATATGTTAAATGATTCTATGAGTCCATCACGGAGCAACATAGTAAAAGGAACATTCAACGGAACTAATATTGTTAACCTTCAAACGGTGGAGCAACCGGCAAAAAATGTTCTTCAATTTATGATAATGCATCGTTTTGGAAAGATAAACGACGGTGCGTATAATTTCTTTGGACTTGATAACGCAACATTGCGGTTAGGTCTTGATTATGGCATCAACGACAGGCTATCGATTGGCATTGGCCGCAGTTCATTAGATAAAGCTTTTGATGGTGCTGTCAAGTATAAAGTATTACAACAGAACAATACAAACAAGCCCTTCTCTGTAAGCTTATTTGCCTCCGTTGTTCATCCAACTTTAAAGTATACGGATAAACCATATCTAAAAAGTACTCACCGGAATATTTATACAACGCAGGCAATCGTCGCAAAAAAAATTACCAGCCGGCTATCACTTCAGCTTACGCCAACCTGGATGCATTTTAACCTTGTGCCCAAAGCCGTTGATAAAAATGATATCATGGCTTTAGGGATGGGTGGCAGAATGAAGATTACAAAACGCACAAGTGTTATTGCTGAATACGATTTTGTGCCATCTGGACAAACAAGATCAGTGGCCATACATAATTCACTTTCTGCAGGAATTGAAATGGAAACCGGCGGTCATGTTTTTCAATTGATATTTACCAATTCCGAAGGAATGACCGAGCCTTATTATTTTGCTAAAACTACCGGTAGATGGGCAAAAGGTGATATCTTCTTTGGCTTTAATGTATCACGGGTTTTTAATTTAAAAAATTAAGCAGGCAACCATTTCTTTTGATTTACGTATGCTATAATATTCTTACACACCTTAATCTTTCAAACATTTATTATGCGTAAAAC
This sequence comes from uncultured Chitinophagaceae bacterium, assembly GCA_964235805.1. Lineage (GTDB taxonomy): Bacteria > Bacteroidota > Bacteroidia > Chitinophagales > Chitinophagaceae > Ginsengibacter. Next base: position 9,324 of record CAXSEB010000035.1, read on the forward strand.
ATCTACCATCAGATCCATATCTGTATTCTTTTTATTGATCACTTTAGCAGTTAAGGCGAGTGCCACGGTATTTATAGTTACTGTTGCAAACTTTGCTTTTTCTCCAAATGCTATCCCCAACGTGATGGTTGGAGATACGATAAGGTGGGTTTGGAGTTCAGGTTTTCATGACACTACCTCCGATTCTTCACTTGCTCCCGGCACTACACGTCCTGCTGGCGCTGCACCATGGAGTTCGCCGATGACATCTCCGGCTAATACATTTGACTACAAGGTGGCTGTTGCCGGCACCTACAACTACATCTGCACTATTCATCCCACAGCGATGAAAGCATCTTTTACTGCTTCTAATCCGTTACCTGTAAAACTCACCGAATTTAAAGTTGTTAGTGACGATAACACGGCAGTTTTAAATTGGATAACAGCCTCAGAAAATAACATTGATTATTTCTCGGTGCAAAAAAGTGAAACTGGTTCTGATTTTGTGGAAATAGCAAGAGTTCCTGCTGCAGGTAATTCTTCTGAAATAAAATCATATAAATACGCTGATATAAATTCTTCTCTATCACCAAAATATTGCTACTATACTATTGGCATTGTAGATAAAGAAGGCAATAAAGAATTTTCTCCTGTTGCGCTATTCAGGAACGGTAAACTAAACATCTCTAAACTCATTATTTCTTTAAGCCCAAATCCTATAGAAAGGTCTGGCCATTTAATGTTGAAGTTTAACGCCGATAAAATGAGTAAGATGAATGTAAAGGTTGTAGACATGCAGGGAAAAACTTTTATGGAAACTTCTATGCAGGCAATTGAAGGTGTAAATAACGGGCATCTTATGCTGGATAATATTTCATCGGGAACTTACACTGTTAATTTTGAACTTAACGGAATAAAAGAGGTATATAAGTTAGTCGTGAGGTAGCGTCTATCAAAGCTATATACAATTATTTAAAAGACTCTTACCATTAAGTGCTTACAAAATAATACATTGGGATTTTAACAGCCTGAAACCACAAGATTTTTTTAAAAATCCATTAAACTTTACAGTATAATCTTCTGTCATCAATAATCCATCATAAAAAGTTTATAGCAGCAATTAGATATCTTAAATAACTCCTGTGCATCATTCTTCTATTTCATTATCAACGTGCGCAATTCTTATCAATTAAAGTAATTGTGCACTAAAATTTTTGTATCACAAGATTAATTCTGTCCATTGAGAATAAGCTATAATTTAGCATGGAAATGGAAAAGATAAAGTCAATAATCACAAAATCAATCAGTGTAAAAAACAAAATTCTTTCTGATGAGAAACTGTTGGAGATTGTAAAAGATTGCGTGTCCGTTATTGTTACTGCTTTTGAAAAAGGCAATAAAGTATTGTTCTGCGGAAACGGAGGAAGCGCTGCAGATGCACAACATTTAGCTGCAGAATTTAGTGGAAGATTTTACACTGACAGAGATGCGCTTCCTGCAGAAGCTTTGCATTGCAACACTTCATATATAACTGCTGTGGCAAACGATTACGGGTATGATGTTGTTTATTCCAGAATGATAAAAGGAATTGGAAACAAAGGCGATGTCTTGGTAGGTTTAAGCACCTCCGGCAAAAGTAAAAATATCATAAACGCATTTAAAACTGCCAGGGAAAAAGAGATGAAAACTGTCGCATTTACCGGCGAAACAGGTGGCAGCCTTAAGAATCTTGCTGATCTGCTGATCAACGTTCCCTCTAATGATACTCCACGGATACAGGAAAGCCATATTATGCTTGGCCATATCATATGCCAGTTAGTTGAAGAAATATATTTTGCGGAGACCAATGACTAATGAAGCTGTTATACTTGCCGGAGGCGTCGGCACAAGATTACGTTCCGTGGTTTATGACTTACCAAAATGTATGGCACCTGTAGCAGGAAAGCCTTTCCTGTATTATGTTATAAGGCATTTGCAAAAGCAAGGTATTGATAAGATCATCCTTTCTGTTGGTTATAAAAGTGAAGCAATAACAGAATTTATTCAAAAACAATATTCAAGATTTGATTTTAAATTTTCAATTGAAGAAGAGCCCTTGGGAACCGGTGGCGCTATAAAGCTAGCAGTAAAAGAGTCTTCGTCAAAAGACGTGCTTATACTAAATGGTGATACATTATTTGCATTTGATGCCGTAAAACTTTTTGCTTCGCATGAGGCCAACATTGCAGATTGCACATTAAGCCTGAAGCCTATGTACAATTTTGAAAGATATGGTGTTGTTGAATTAAATAATGATCATATAATCACCTCTTTTAAAGAAAAACAATTTTATGAAACTGGTTTAATTAACGGAGGAGTTTACGCGTTGAATGTCACAACATTTTTAAAAGAAGATCTGCCTGAAAAGTTTTCTTTTGAGAAAGAATACCTGGAAAAGTTTTTTAATAAGCGAAAAATGTATGGAGTTATACAGGATGAATATTTTATTGACATAGGTATACCGGAAGATTATAGAAGAGCTCAAATAGAATTAAATCGCTGAATAATTAATAATTAGATGAGCATAATCATAGAATCGCATTCAATTGACAAAACGTGGACATTATTTTTACACCGTGATGGGGTTATTAACGAGGAGAAATTTGGTGGTTATATTAATAACCTTGATGAATTTAAATTTTATCCCGGTGCGCTGGATGCAATTAAAATATTTAGCCAGAAATTTGGTAAGGTATTTATTATAACAAACCAACGCGGCGTTGCGAAAGGGTTAACCAGGCCCGATGATCTCGCTCTTATTCATAAACATTTGTTAGAGAAAGTTGAAGAGGCACAAGGAAAGATAGACAGAATATA
>CAXSEB010000036.1:0-8751 GCA_964235805.1 uncultured Chitinophagaceae bacterium
TATGAGAGGTTAAACTCTTAACTCCTGCACTTATCTGCAGGAGTTTTTGTTATTACCAAGGTTTTTGCTGATAATTCCTTTTATCGTGCATGATGAAGAATCTCTGTTGCCTCATTCCTCTTATTGCCCTACATTTATCTTAAGAAAATAATGTTATGAAATACAAATTAAATGTGTTTGTGCTGTTAGTGATGTTGGTATCAATAATATCCTGCAACAATAAAAACAGTAATGACAGCAAAACAACTGTTGCTGAAAGCGATACCACGCTTGTTGCAGATACAACAGCCGCCACTTTCGACACGACATTTAAAGTAGAAGCAGAATCATTTGCAGATCTTCAATTACTTCGTTACCAGGTGCCGGGTTTTAACCAGCTTAGCCTTCGGCAAAAACAACTGGCGTACTATTTATCAGAGGCTGCGCTTTGCGGCAGGGATATTATTTACGATCAAAAGAGCAAGTACGGCATTATGCTTCGCAAAACATTAGAGGCAGTATATGGAAGTTATGCCGGTGACAAAAACAGCGCAAATTGGAAAAGCTTTCAAGAGTACTGCGGAAGGGTTTGGTTCAGCAATGGAAACCACCATCACTATAGCAATGAGAAGTTTATTCCCGGATGTTCCGCTGAATATTTTAATTCCATCGTAAAAGCATCTGACTCTTTGCAGCTTCCAAAAGATGCCGGTGAAAGTGTTGCCGCGTTTTTGAGCCGCATAAAGCCCATTATTTACGACGTAAAAGCAGAGCCTAAACTTGTTAACCTTAGCCCCAACATAGATAATATTGCCAATTCTTCAGTAAATTTTTATGAAGGTGCTACTCAAAAAGAAGTAGAAGCTTTTTACAGCACGTTTGATACAAAAGGCAATGCGCCATTCTGGGGCCTTAACAGTAAAACTATGAAGGACAGTGGCAAAGTGGTAGAGAAGGTCTGGAAAGTTGGTGGCATGTATTCAACAGCAATTGAAAAAATAGTTAGCTGGCTTGATAAAGCCGTAGACGTTTCAGAAAATGCTCAGCAGAAAGAAGCACTTGAGCTTCTTGTTCAATATTATAAAACGGGCGACCTGTCTACTTACGATGACTATAGCATTGCATGGGTTGCAGATGTTAACAGCAGGCTGGATGTGGTAAACGGATTTACTGAAGTGTATCTTGATCCGATAGGCAAAAAAGGAAGCTGGGAAAGCATTGTTTCAATGAAAGATATGGAAGCTACCAAACGCATACAATCTATCGCAGGTAATGCACAATGGTTCGAAGACAATTCTCCGTTAATGCCGGAGCATAAAAAAAAGAACGTAAAGGGTATTACAGCAAAGGCTATCACGGTAATTGCTGAAGCAGGCGATGCTGCACCAAGCACTCCCATAGGAATAAATCTTCCTAACAATGAGTGGATAAGAAAAGAGCATGGATCAAAATCGGTATCGTTAAGTAACATAATCTATTCGTATAATGTTGCCAGTACAAAAAGCGGGGTAGTTGATGAATTTGCATTGAATGACAGCATAAAGCAACGCTTAAAAAAGTGGGGCAACCTTGCCTCCGATCTTCATACTGATATGCATGAATGTATTGGGCATGCTTCAGGGCAAATAAATGCCGGCGTAGAAACACCTGATAAAACTTTAAAGAATTACGCTTCAACTTTAGAAGAGGCCCGTGCTGACCTTGTTGGCTTATACTATGTGATGGATAAAAAATTAATTGACATTGGTGTAATGCCTTCCACGGAGGTAGGTATGGCCGGCTATGATGGTTACATGATGAATGGATTAATGACGCAGCTTACAAGGCTGAGGCCGGGTGAACAACTTGAAGAAGCGCACATGCGTAACCGGCAAACAATTGCCCGCTGGGCTTACGAAAAAGGTAAAAAAGATAGAGTAGTGGAGTTTGTAAAGAATAATGGCAAAACATATGTACGGATAAATGATTACAATAAGCTGCGTGATCTGTTTGGGCAATTGCTGCGTGAGATACAACGAATAAAATCTGAGGGTGATTTTAATGCCGGCAAAAATTTAGTGGAAACTTATGGAGTAAAAGTCGATCCGGTTTTACATAGAGAAGTTTTAGCGAGATACAAAAAATTGAATGTAAAACCTTACCGCGGTTTTATACAGCCACGACTTGTTCCGGTAATGCAAGCGGATAATATAATTGATGTAAAAGTTGAATACCCTGAAAGCTTTTACGGGCAAATGATGGAGTACGGTAAAAAGTATAGTTACCTACCTCTTAAAAACTAAAATTGAATTTTAGTTGTAGCAGTTATAAAGAGCAATAACCTTTAAGGCTTCCAGTCGTTTGGAGATCTGCGAAAGTCTAAAATTCCATTCTTGTCATCAGTATTTATAATATCTTTTTGAACGGCTACTTTAAGAATAGTATCTAAATCACAAAGGCTTTCATGAGTTACGCCTGCCTCTCTAAATCTTTGTTTTGCTATTTCGAAACTATAGGTCACTATGCTTAACAGGCAGATAAGTTCCAAGCCTTCATCTCTAAGAGCCTCGATGGCATTTAAGCTGCTGCCGCCAGTAGAAATATGATCTTCAATTAACAATACTCTATCACCTTTTTTATATGAACCCTCTATTTGTTTTCCAAGTCCGTGCTTCTTTTTTTCAGACCTTACATAGATAAATGGTAAATTAAATCGGTCGGCAACCAAAACACCGTACGGGATACCACCAGTGGCTACACCGGCAATTATGTCAATGTTGTTTATATACTTGTTTTTAATTAAATCGAAGAACGCAGTAATTACAGCATTCCTTGCTTCAACCTTGGAATTTACTATCCTATTATCGCAGTAAATTGGAGATTTAATACCAGATGCCCATTCAAAAAATGGTTCTGTTGTTCTAAATTTTACCGCCTGAAACTCCAAAAGGAATTCCGCAATTTCTTCTTGCATTTTAAGAGTCATTTCAATTATTGCAGTACTGATTTCTATAAGCTAAATAAAGAGTCTATTAGAGTGTTGCGTCTCTAAATAGCAAGTCCAATTACAAAATTGGATATAAAATACAATATTACGTAAATCAGCAGCAAGGAAGTCTAGTCCAAACAAGATTGTAGTTACTCCAATAACAAATCTTAAGACAGATATAAAAACTATTACTATCCAAATCAGTAACTTTAAGTTTATAATCTATGTCATCTCTCACTATTACCCTGATACAAACAAGCCTTTTTTGGGAAGATAAAAAAGCAAATCTTCAAATGCTTTTGCAAAAAATTGAAAGCATTAAAGAAAGAACAGAAGTAATCATTCTACCTGAAATGTTTTCTACCGGGTTTAGCATGAACACTAAATCTCTGTCTGAAGAAATGGACGGTGAAACAATTAAATGGATGAAGAAAATAACTTCATCAAAGAAAGTAATTTTAACGGGAAGTATAATTATACATGAAGATGGTAAGTACTTTAATCGCCTCATTTGGATGTTACCTGATGGTAATTTTGGTTACTATGATAAACGCCATTTATTTGCTTTTGCAAATGAAGACAAGCATTATACTCCAGGCAATAAAAGATTCATCGCTTCTGTTAAGGGCTGGAAGATAAACTTACTGATCTGTTACGATCTACGCTTTCCGGTATGGGCAAGGCAAAGCCATCAACGCAACTATACTGGCAAGGAAGAACTGCAACAACCAGAATATGACCTTTTGGTGTATGTTGCAAATTGGCCCGACAAAAGGATTCCAGCATGGAAAACCTTGTTACAAGCTAGAGCAATTGAAAATCAATCTTATGTTATTGGAGTAAACCGTGTAGGTACAGACGCACAAAATATCAACTATTGCGGACATAGTATGATGATAGATCCAATGGGAGAAATCATTTATGAGAGACCAAATGAAGAAGACGTTTTCACATTTACTTTACAAAAGGAAAAATTACACGAGGTGAGAGAAAAACTTCCTTTTTTAAAAGACAGTGATGAATTTACATTATAGTGTTTATGCAAAGAATATATACAGCTGATCATGTTTTTACAGGTGTTGAACAACTGCCAAATTATGCAGTGGTTGTTCAAAATAATATTGTTGAAAATGTGCTGCCCGTTATATCATTACCAAAAGATACCAGGATTGATTCTCATTGTTCCTTGCTTGTTCCGGCCTTTATTGATATTCAGATTTATGGTGCAGGTAAAAAACTTTTCTCTGCTTTTCCTTCGGCTGATTCTTTGAAAATATTATATGAACATTGTTTAAGCGGAGGAACTCAATTATTTTTACCAACAGTTGCCACTAACACTTTGGAGGTGTTTTATAAATGTATAGATGCCATCAGAGAATATCGAAAAGATGGAGGTAAAGGCTTACCAGGCCTACATGTTGAAGGCCCATGGATAAATAAATTAAAGCGTGGAGCACACATAGAAGCGCTGATTCATTCACCGGGTATTAAAGAAGTAACTGACCTGCTGGAGTATGGCAAAGGCGTAATTAAAATTATAACATTAGCGCCCGAAGTTTGCAATCAAGAGATTATCGATCTTATACAATCATATGGTGTTATAGTTTCTGCGGGCCACAGCAATGCAACTTTTAAAGAAGCAACTGAGGCGTTCAATAACAGTATACACATGGTCACTCACCTTTTTAATGCCATGAGCCCGCTGCACCACCGCGATGCAGGGCTCGCAGGTGCGGTTATGCAACATCAGGTTGTGATGAGCAGTATTATTGCCGATGGGTATCACGTAGATTTTGAAGTTATAAGCATTGCAAAAAAATTAGCCGGGAAAAGACTTTTTCTTATAACCGATGCGGTTACTGAAACCAGTGAAGGAAGTTACCTTCACAAGCTTGATGGTAATAAATATACATCTAACGGAATTTTGAGTGGGTCCGCAATAACGATGCTGCAGTCAGTTAAAAACTGCATATCAAAGGCAGGTATAGAAGTTAATGAAGCATTAAGAATGGCAAGCCTTTATCCTGCTAAAGTATTAAGTATAGATCATGAATACGGCATGATACAAAAGGGATATAAGGCAGCTTTTACAAAACTCGATGAGCAGATGAATATTGTTGCTGAATAAGCATGTAAGCCTAATGATAATTACTTACTACTTTAATTTTTTTGAATCATTTCTTTAGCCACTTCCATCTTCCTGTCGATGCTATTTCTGACATCGTATAGTGTTGGCGCAACCATAATATCCGGCAATACACCAGTACCTTTTTTTGCAACGTGATTATACTGTACTAATTTAAAAAAGGGAAGCCGGACTTTAATCTTTGTATTTGGCAAGATAATATCAGGTATTACTATCCCGGAATTTCCATACCATCCTCCGCCGGTTTCTTCACCAACAATTTTTACATTGCTCTGTCCTTTTAAAGCGTTGCACAACAAGGCAGAAGCGGAAAATGTTAATCCGTTAGTAAGTACATATACATCTCCTGAAAAGTGATTGTTTTCTTTAGGCCTGATTGTACGGTTCTCCCAAAATCCGAAATGATAATTGTTATCCCTGCCTTTTTTAGTCAGAAAAAATAATGCTGGTTTATCAAAAATATCAGCTTTGATATATCTTGAATACGGCCGGAAATTTTTTGCAATTGATGCAGCCGTGTCTGCAACTTTAAAAGAAGTATTTCTAATATATTTAGCCAGGTAAACAAAATTATTTATATCTCCGCCGCCGTTGTTTCTTACATCAACAATAAGGTGCTGTATTTTTTCATTTCTGATCTTTCTAAATGATCTTCTAAAAAAATCCTGCAGATGACCTTTTGAGAAGCTGTTTAGTTTAAGCGTTGCTATACTGTGGTCTGTATCGATTTTAAGCGATCTTATCCATTGGAATCTTTCTTGCCTTGATAGCTTTCTTCTTGCATCGAATGAAAACTTTTTATCTTTTTCCAGCGTATCAGAAGATGGATCATAATACGGTATCAAAGCTTTTTTTTCTTTGCCTGCGCTATCAATGTATTGCACTGAATACGTTTTGTACAACCCAAAAATGTTACGATGAAAATATGGGAAATTCATGCTGAGCCGGATATAATTTACATTGTCAGCATAACCATCCTGTGAAAGGTAGCCAAACATCGTCTGCAAAAGATCATGATTACTAATTCCATTTATGGCAGTTATTAATGTTCCTTTTTTTATTATAGAATCTTTTGCGTTGATGTTTGCAGTTACTACCATTGTATCAGACCATATTTTTAGATGCAGAGGGAAAGACGGTATCCGCTTATTTCTTATAAACTTATTCCAGCCGTTACTCATAGTAAAGCTGGTATGTCCACAATGTACTTTGTTAGTTAACGGGGCTATTATTTGCCATGCAAATTGTAACTCAGTCATGGAATCTTTTATATTTTGAAAGCCTTGCTCAAAATATCTATCCATAGCGACTTTCGGTGTATACCAATATAGCGAGGGATGTTTTTTTTCCAGGATAGTTCTAAGTAAAGAATAGTCTTGCTGCAACTGATCTTTGGAAAACTTTCTATCAGGAGAATAATTCTTGGTTACAGAACAACTTGTTAAGCAAAATACGGTTATTGATAAAAAAGAAAGAAGTCGGAAAGACACACTTAATTCTAGAGATCTTACTTTATAACCTATTCGCATTTAGTAGTACAATATATATAGTGTTGGTATACCATTAAATAATGTTGGGAATGGGTTCGCATGTCAATTGAAAGCATTCCATCCTTGTGCGGTGAGTTTACGTTTATTTCCTCCTTTGGTCAAAATGATGGCTCCTTCAGCGGCATCCGTAATGTATCCTACTACACTTATTTGCTCATTCAAAATAATTTTCTCATAGTCATTGGCAGCCAGCGTAAAAACAAGCTCGTAATCTTCACCGCCACTTAAAGCACATGCTGTTGGATCTAATTCAAGCTTGTAAGCAAACTGCCTGGCAAGATCATTCACCGGTATTTTTCCTTCGTATAAAACACACCCTGTATTACTTTGCTTACAGATGTGTAAAAGCTCGCTGCTTAGTCCATCACTAACATCAATCATACTGGTTGGAACAATCTCGTTTGCTGCAAGGAAATCTATAATATCTTTACGTGCTTCCGGCTTCAGGATTCTACCTATAATATAATCCTGGTTTTCAAGATCGGGCTGCACGCCTTTCGTTTCTAAAAAAACTTTCTTTTCTCTTTCCAAAATTGTAAGCCCAAGATATGCAGAGCCAAGATCGCCGCTTACGCATATAAGATCACCATTTTTTGCTCCGCTTCTTTTTATATATTTATCGGGAGCCACTTCGCCGATCGCGGTAACACAAATAATAAATCCTTTTTGTGAAGAGGTTGTATCACCGCCGATAAGATCTACCAAATATTTGTCGCAGGCTGCATAAACACCCTCATAAAATTCATCTAAAGCTTCTACGCTAAACCGGTTGCTGAATGCAATACTCATTGTTATTTGAGTTGGTGTTGCATTCATTGCGTAAACGTCGCTTAAATTTACTATCACACTTTTATAACCCAAATGTTTCAAAGGTGTATACATCAGGTCAAAATGTATTCCTTCTACTAACATATCGGTTGTTACAACAGTTTGTTTACCAAAGTGATCTATTACAGCAGCATCATCACCAACACTTAACAGTGTAGATGCGTTTTTTATCTCATTGTTCCTGGTAAGATGATCAATAAGGCCAAACTCACCGAGGGAAGAGATTTCTGTTCTTTCTTCCATAGTCGATTATATGTACGATGTACAATGTTTATTCTACGATGTTTATTTTCTCAATGTTTTAAGTGAAGTCACCACAATCTTTAATATTTTCTCCCCTTCTTTATATAAGAGAGCAATTTTATTTCTCATGTCTTCATTAAATTCGACAATCAATTTTAAAAAGAAAAGCGATTCATCAATTTCTTCTTCTACAATTTTAAACTTATTGATAAAATCCGCTTTAGATTTTGCTCTTCTTGTTGCTCTGCAATTAGCACCAACTTAACTACTTGATCTTATTAATTGAGCGCTGTATGCATTATTAATGTGATTATGAGGCAATGATAAAATAAGGTGACCACAATCAATTGAAAATTGCTTTGTGCGCCTTACCATTTCATTAGCTTCCATAATTAGAAGTTTGTATTATAAACATCACACATCGTCCATCACACATCGCACAGCTCACAATTCTCCATTCACATACTTCAATAGCTCATCATGTATTTTTCCATTGGTGGCTGCAATATGTGGCTGGTAAGGTGAGTAATACTTTCCCGCAAAATCTGTAACCTTTCCTCCTGCTTCTTCAACTATTAAAAACCCTGCAGCGCTGTCCCATGCCTGTAGTTTATGCTCATAAAATCCGTCGAAGCGGCCGGCTGCAACCCAGCATAAATCGATAGCTGCACTGCCAAGCCGCCTTACCGGAATTCCTTGCCTTATTAGCTTTTCAAAGACTTGCAAAGGTCCGTTTGGCATGTCTAAATATGTATATGGAAAGCCGGTTACCAGGCAACTTCTGATCACTTCTGTTTTATCACTAACCTTTATGGGTTTATCGTTAAGTGTGGCGCCTGAACCTTTCTCTGCAAAAAAGAATTCATCAAGATTGGGATTGCAAACTGCTCCAAAAATTATACTCCCATTGTGCTCAAGCGCTATACTCACACAACAAATAGGTATACCATTTGCAAAGTTTACTGTGCCATCAATTGGGTCTATAATCCACTTATATTCGCTGTCTATCCCTTCTCTGCGACCTGTGATCAATACGT
>CAXSEB010000036.1:8761-12075 GCA_964235805.1 uncultured Chitinophagaceae bacterium
GCTTTACGCCCGGTTATAAATACTTCACCTGACTCTTCACTTAATATATTATGCTCAGGAAAATCTTGTTTAATTATATCTATTATGGCTTTTTCAGCGGCATGATCTGCTTCGGTAACTAAATTATTTATACCTTCTTTATTTGAAATTTTAAATGTGCCGTTAAAGAATCTTTTCAATTCTGCAGCGCCTGCATTTGTAGCTTTTAGTAAAGTTGATTTATACATTGTGCAAATATATTGATGATAGAAGTTTAAATTAATAAAGTGTTCGGCTGATTGACGTATCACCAAAACATTTGTTCCATTAAACCGTACAACCATTAATTTAGCGGAGGTCAAAAGAAAATGTAAGCAGATTGCAGCTGTCAATAATAATAGTAAACTATAATGTAAAATATTTTTTAGAGCAATGCCTTTACTCGGTTTTAAAAGCTGTAGAGAATATTAACGCAGAGATTATTGTTGCAGATAACAATTCAACTGATGATAGTAAAAATTTTTTAGAAGGGAGATTTTGCGGGGTTAAGTTTATATGGAATACAACAAATATCGGCTTTGCAAAGGCCAATAATGCCGCATTAAAAATTGCCAGAGGTGAATTTATTTTATTCTTAAATCCGGATACAATCGTACCGGAAGATTGCTTTTTAAAATGCATTTCATTTTTCAAATCTCAACCCGGCGCAGGTGCTTTAGGTATCCACATGATAGACGGATCAGGGAAATTTCTAAAAGAAAGCAAGCGCTCCTTTCCGTCACCCTTCATTTCGTTATATAAATTTTCGGGTCTTGCCAGCCTGTTTCCTAAAACAAAGCCGTTCGCTAAATATCATCTTGGTTACCTTAATGAAAACGAAAATCATGAAGTAGATGTATTAGCAGGAGCTTTCTTAATGAGTAAAAAACAAATCATTGATGAACTTGGAGGCTTTGATGAGAGCTACTTTATGTATGGTGAGGATGTTGATCTCAGTTATAAAATTCAAAAGGCTGGCTTTAAAAATTTTTACTTTGCTGATAGCACTATAATACATTTTAAAGGAGAAAGCACTAAAAAGGGAAGTCTCAATTATGTTAGAATGTTTTATAAAGCGATGAGCATTTTTGTTAATAAGCATTATGCAAGCGGTAAGGTGGGAGTATTTAATTTTATAATACAGTGTGCAATATTGACAAGGGCTTTTTTTTCAGCGACAGGTCGTTTTATACAATGGATAGGAATGCCGGTTATTGATGCCGGCACTATCTTGCTAAGCTTTTGGTTCACTAAATTTATATGGAATGCTTACGTAAGAAAGCAAGTGAGTTATTCTTTAAATCTACTTATTGTAGCATTTATAATATTTACGTTGATATATCTTGTTGCATCTTATTTTTCAGGTTTATATGATAAAGGATACCGACAATCAAAGCTGAATCGATCGGCTATAGCTGCTATCGTTGTATTGTTAGCCGGTTATTCTTTATTGCCTGAATCATTAAGATTTTCCCGGGGAATACTTGTGTTTGGGTCCCTGGTTGCCTATGCTCTTATAACGTTAATGCGGCATTTGCTGGTTAGTTTTAAAGTGTTGGAAAGCTATGATGAAGATGAACAAAATAAAACTATAATCGCAGGTAGTGATGCAGAGTATTCTTCAGTTTTAAAGTTGATGCAATCTGCAGGTATTAAAGAAAGATTGTTAGGCCGGGTTAAGGTTAACGGAGAAAATAATAACACTTCAATAGGTACTGTGCCACAGCTTAAATCTCTGTTTAAAATTTATCCTGTAAAGGAAATAATTTTATGTGAAGGCACATTATCTTTTAAGCAAATAATTGAGCTGGTAAAAACTATACCCCGTAATATCAGGATTAAGTTTCATGCCTTGAATAGTGAGAGCATTATAGGCAGCGATAGTAAAAATATCGCCGGAAACTATGTTACCATGCATTCTTACCTTAAGTTAGGAACTGAGGTTGGCAAACGCAATAAGCATCTTGCTGACATGATTGTTTCTATCATTTTAATTGTGACTTTCCCCTTACATCTTGTACTACAAAAAAAGCCAGGCAGGTTCTTTAAAAATGTTTTAGAAGTTTTATTGAGAAACAAAACATGGGTTGGTTATGCAACTTTCTCGAAAGATTTACCTTCGCTAAAACCAGGCGTATTAAGCGTTACAAGTGTTCCATCTTTTATGAATAAAATGCCTGATGATAGTTTAATACTTGCTGATAATTGGTACGCCAGGCATTACACAGTATGGCATGATTTGCAGCTTGTGTGGAAAAGCTATAAGTTATTATATTTATAAAAAAGCCGCACTTATTCAGCACGGCTTTAACCCATCTTAATTATTCTTTACGCCGCATCTACTTCGGCAATCTTAGCTCTTATTTTTCCTTCAAGTTCTGTAGCAAGATCAGGATTGTCTTCTAGCAATTGCTTCACAGAATCCCTTCCCTGGCCAAGTTTGGTAGTATCATAACTAAACCAGCTTCCGCTTTTTTGAATAACACCTAACTCTACTCCCATATCTATTATTTCACCTTTTTTTGATATTCCTTCGCCGTAAATTACATCGAACTCTGCCTGGCGAAAAGGGGGAGCCACCTTATTTTTCACCACCTTAACCTTTACCCGGTTTCCAATAGCTTCGTCGCCATCTTTTATTTGAGCCATACGTCTTATATCCAAACGAACAGAAGCATAAAACTTTAAAGCATTGCCTCCCGTTGTGGTTTCAGGGTTTCCAAACATCACCCCAATTTTTTCTCTTAACTGATTTATAAAAATACAACAGCTGTTTGTTTTACTTATTGTTGCTGTAAGCTTACGCAAAGCCTGGCTCATTAATCTTGCCTGTAATCCCATTTTACTATCACCCATTTCACCTTCAAGTTCTCCTTTTGGTACAAGAGCAGCAACTGAATCGATAACCACTACATCCAATGCACCGGAAAGAATCAAACGATCTGCAATTTCCAAAGCCTGCTCACCATAATCTGGTTGAGATATTAATAGGTTGTCTACATCAACTCCTAACTTTTTAGCGTAGCCGCTATCAAATGCATGTTCAGCATCTATAAAGGCACACATACCTCCCTTCTTCTGAGCTTCCGCAATTACATGAATAGCTAATGTTGTTTTACCTGAAGATTCAGGACCGTAAATTTCAACCACTCTTCCTTTGGGTAAACCACCAATTCCTAATGCTACATCAAGGCCAATAGATCCTGTAGAAATAGCCTCCTGAGGCTCTTGAGATCTTTCATTCATCATCATTACACTGCCCTTTCCAAAATCTTTATCAATTTTATCTATAGTTA
>CAXSEB010000037.1:0-11267 GCA_964235805.1 uncultured Chitinophagaceae bacterium
AAGCTGCTGGTTCCTGGGAGTGGCGCCAACAAGAAAGCCCGTTTTTAAATCCTGCGATGTGGCACCGGCATTGGCTGCTGCAATGCAAATCATTCCACCCACAACAAGCACCATTGGCTCGTACGTTTTTCCGCTCCATCCAATACCAATAAATACCAAACAAGTGCTCATAACAGTTGCTATCGTCATGCCGCTTATAGGGTTATTACTTGAACCAATAATGCCTACAATTCTTGAAGAAACTGTAACAAAGAAAGCACCGAAGATCACTACTAAAATGCCAAGCAATAATTTGCTGCCAATAGAATTTCCCGGAATCATTGGTATGAATGCCATTAGTAAAATCAAAGCAAGGCTTCCAAATAAAACAACTTTCAGACTAAGATCTTTTTCGGTGCGCAATGCAGATTCCCCTTCGCCCCTGTTCTTCATAGAACCAATGCTTTCTTTAAATGATGAAATAATCGTTGGAATTGTTTTCATTAATGTGATGAAACCTCCGGCTGCTACGGCACCAGCACCAACCTGCCGTATATAAGCCCGGTAAAGTGCATCGGATGTGTCGTTAAACAAATGCGTTAGAGGATTCCATCCACCGGGGCCTCCGGTTGTGTTTACATCTTTTAAATAACCTAATTTAACAAGTTGGGAAGCAATTATAGTTTGATCATGAACTAGTGTTGCCAGCAATGGATTAAGTACTAACCAGCTTAATACCCCGCCTGCAACCAAGGCTCCTGATATCCGCGGACCTATAATATATCCAACACCTAAATATTCAGGAGTTATTTCACCACTGATTTTTGCTGCAGGAAAATATTTGTTGGTAAGCGCTGTTGTATATGCCGGAACTTCTGAAATCACATGTAAAATTCTCTGAAAAAATGCATAGAGCATTGAAACACCCACACCAAGAAATGCAATCTTAGCAATGTCACCACCTTTTTCTCCGGCCTTTAAAACAGATGCACAAGCAGTGCCCTCAGGATATGGCAGTACTCCATGTTCCTTTACAATAAGAGAGCGGCGAAGAGGTATCATCATTAAGGTACCTAACAAGCCTCCGAAAATGGCAAGTATTAAAATGGTAACATAGTTAAAGAAGCCTGCGCCTACGCTTTGTCCGTTCACCATGGAAAGAAATAGAAAGCCAGGTAACGTAAACGCTACGCCTGATGCAATGCTTTCACTTGCTGAACCCGTAGTTTGTATAATGTTATTTTCAAGAATTGTAGTTCGTAATAATTTTCTGCCGAGTGTAATGGCAATAACCGCAATAGGAATGGATGCACTTACTGTAAGGCCCGCCTTTAATGCAAGATACACATTGGCAGCGCCAAACAGGCAACCCATTATACAACCCATTATTACAGCCTTTATTGTGAACTCTTTCATTTGTGTTTCAGGCGCAACAAATGGCTGAAATACTTTTTTCTCAAGCATATACAATTTTTTGTAAGAGGAAGATAAATGAAAAAGGTGATACGAAAGAGCATCACCTTTAAGAGATATATTAAGGTTTTAAATTATTCATCAGAAGCAGCAGCGGCCTCAACTACAGTATTCAATCGTTTGGTTAATGGAAGTAATAAGAAAAATGCGATTACAGCTGCAATCGCACTGATGGCAAAGAATACGGCTTTATTATCAAACTTATCCCAAAAGCCTGCAAGGATACCGGAAATTTTACCGCCTAAAGAAGTTGTGATAAACCATCCACCCATCATCAAGGCAGTAAGTCTTCGCGGTGCCACTTTGGAGGTAAGTGATAATCCAACAGGGCTTACAAATAATTCACTAATGGTGAATATTCCATAGCTGCTCACAATCCACCAGCTTGAAACTTTGTTTATATAAATATTAGTCACCAGGCAGGCACCAACCATTATAACAGATGATAGGCCTGCAATTAATGTACCCCAGGCAAATTTAGTTGGTGTTGAAAGCTCCTTGTTTCTTGCCCTCATCCACCCAAAAAAGGCGACGACAAATGGTGTTA
This sequence comes from uncultured Chitinophagaceae bacterium, assembly GCA_964235805.1. Classification (GTDB taxonomy): domain Bacteria; phylum Bacteroidota; class Bacteroidia; order Chitinophagales; family Chitinophagaceae; genus Ginsengibacter. Next base: position 2,000 of record CAXSEB010000037.1, read on the forward strand.
AAACAATTATCCAAAATGGATTGACTGATTGATATATTTCTGTCGATATTAATTTTAAATTTTGCCCGGGTTGCGGATATTTTTCTTTTGGCAGGTTCTGAAAATATAGATCAGAGCCTTGTTTGGTCATTACTTTTCCTCTCGCATCTGATTGTGCCCGAAACTGCTCATCAACAACCGGTATCTCTGTCGGCTTCGTGTTTACTGATTCTAAAAACCCAAATGGCTTTAGCGCAGGCTGAATTGCTTTTGGCGCTTCACGATCAGTGTAAGTCTGCGCCCATATTGTTAATGCAGTTGAGTTTTGATTATAGATATTCCAGAAAATGATGGAAACGCCAAATAATGTTAATAACGTTCCGATACGCTTTTTTTCAAAACCTTTTGCCTTATACCACAATCTGAAATAGAAAAAGATTACCGGGATGCATGCAAAAACGAATGCATCATCAGAATCTGAATTCAAAATACTTCCAGGTATAAACCATCCAATAGCGCCTGCAACTAAAGCAGGCAAAAACACACTTGCAAATATTTTTGAAATAGGCATATCACCTTCCTGCATTGGCTTAACTACATCTGCATGCTTTACATATTTTAACCCAAAGGCAAACCATATCAAACCGAGCACCATTCCAAATCCTGCCGCAGAAAATGCAATCCCCCAACCATTATTATCCTGATATTTATTATGCAAGTACGCCGCTACGAAATTGCAAAAGAATGCGCCTATGTTTATACCCATATAAAAAATATTGTAGGCAACATCTTTTTTAGGCTTCAGATCAGGGCGGTTATAAATATTACCAAGCAATGTACTGATGTTTGGTTTAAAAAAACCATTGCCCACAATCGCACAAAATAAACCAGTATACATTACTGCATCGCTACCGTTAATTGAAATTAAAAAGTAACCCAGAGCTAACAGCGCACCTCCTAAAAAAATCGATTTTGTATAACCTAAAATTCTATCAGCAACCAGGCCGCCAATAAACGGGGTTAAGTAAATTAATGCCACGTAACTGCCTACAATGCTTACTGCAGCTGCTTTATCCAGGCCGCGACCACTATGGCCAACTGTATCAGTTAAATACAAAAAGAAAATTCCAATCATTAAGTAAAAGCCAAACCGTTCCCACATCTCAGTAAAGAACAATACATATAATCCACGGGGATGTTTTGAATTTACTGAAGCTGATTTCTCCATACAATAAATTTATACTGATTTGGTGTTAACGATTTTTGCGTTTGTAAAGTAATGATAAATCCTGTACACACTTTTTATTTTAAATAGAGAAAAATCGTTAATAATGATGAATGGAAGTATGTTTACATAATAGAATTTATTTTGCCATTCGTATCGTAAAAATTGTTTCTAAGTTTTAATACCAAAGGATTTTAATTGAAATCAAATGAATATTCTTATCCTGGGTTCCGGCGGCCGGGAACATGCATTTGCCTGGAAAATAAGTCAAAGCAAGCTTTGCTCAAATCTGTTTATTGCACCCGGTAATGCAGGTACAATGCAGTTTGGGGAAAACATAAGTTTAGGCATAAACGACTTTGAGGCGATAAAAGTAGTTTGTATAGAAAAAGATATAGAACTGTTATTTGTCGGGCCGGAAGAACCACTTGTAAGAGGTATTTATGATTTTTTCAAAAACGATAAAAGATTAAACAAAATGATTGTCATTGGACCATCACAACAGGCAGCGCAATTAGAAGGAAGCAAATCGTTTGCAAAAGCCTTTATGCAAAGGCACAATATACCAACAGCAACATACCAGCAATTTAGTGTTGACAATTATAGTGACGGTTTGATGTATATAAAAAATCTTTCATTACCAATTGTGCTAAAAGCTGATGGATTAGCTGCAGGCAAAGGCGTTATAATCTGCCAAAGTCATATTGAAGCAATGAGCGAATATGAACTTATGATCCAGGAGGCAAAGTTTGGAGAGGCTGGTAAAAAAGTTGTTGTAGAAGAATTTTTATCAGGTATTGAAATGAGCGTTTTCATTCTGACTGATGGTAAAAATTATTTGTTATTTCCCGAAGCAAAAGATTATAAAAGGATTGGCGAAAGCGACTCAGGTTTAAACACAGGCGGCATGGGAGCTATAAGCCCTGTGCCATTTGCAACAACCGAGTTTATGCAAAAAGTGGTTGACAAAATTATTGAGCCAACTATCGCAGGTCTAAAAAAAGAAGAGCTTGAGTATAAGGGATTTATTTTTATCGGCATTATAAAAGTTAATGATGAGCCAGTTGTTATTGAATACAATTGCCGTATGGGAGATCCTGAAACCGAAGTGGTTCTGTTACGTATACAAAATGATATAGTGCAATTGTTTGTATCAACCTGGAACGAACGGTTGAGTAAAGAAAAAATAGTGATCGACCCAAGACCAGCTGCTACAATCATGGCAGTAAGTGGAGGTTACCCCGGTGAATATCAATCAGGTAAAGTTATTGATTTTGCGTATCTGGAAAATCCGGGGGCAAAAAAACACATAGATGCAGATGGAGGTGTAATGGTATTTCATGCCGGCACAAAAAAAGACAATGATGAAATTGTTACAAGTGGTGGAAGAGTTTTAGCGGTATCAGCAATTAGCGATACACTTACAGAAGCCGTGGAATTATCGAAGGAAACATTAAGGCAAATTTATTTTGATGAAATGTACTATCGCAAAGATATTGGCTATGAATTTATTAGGTGATTGCAGTGCTTTTTATCAAAATTAAAGATCAAGAATATTTACTATGCAGTTAGGTATAATTACTTATAATTTGATTGACGTTGTTAATTCAAATTATTTGCTTCAACTTTGCAGCCATTAATTACTTTTCAATTGTTACCCTCAAAGCATGGGCCTTTTTAATTTTTTTACGCAAGAAATTGCAATAGACCTTGGTACAGCAAATACTCTTATAATACATAACGATGTTGTAGTTGTTAATGAGCCTTCAATAGTTGCTTTAGATCGTAATAATCCAAAAAATATTTTAGCTGTGGGTAAAAAGGCATTGATGATGCATGAAAAAACCCATGAAAGTATACGTACTGTACGTCCGTTGAAAGATGGTGTTATAGCAGATTTTAATGCGGCGGAGTTGATGATAAGGGAGATGATAAAAATGATCTATCCCAAAAAGCCATTGTTTGCGCCAAGCTGGCGAATGATGATATGCATACCGAGCAGCATTACAGAAGTGGAGAAAAGAGCAGTAAGAGACAGCGCAGAACAAGCCGGCGCAAAAGAGGTTTACCTGCTGCACGAGCCAATGGCTGCTGCCTTGGGTATTGGCATTGATGTAGAGGAACCGGTTGGAAATATGATAATTGATATCGGGGGCGGAACTACAGGCATAACCGTAATTGCCCTTGCAGGTATTGTTTGTGATCAATCAATAAGAATTGCTGGTGATGAGTTTACAGCTGATATAATGGAAGCCTTGCGTCGCTATCATAGTTTGTTGATCGGCGAGCGCACTGCTGAACAAATAAAGATACAGATAGGTGCTGCTATGAAAGATCTGGAAAATCCACCGGATGATATACCTGTTAATGGTCGTGACCTGGTAACAGGCATACCCAAACAAATCTTCGTGAGCTATGTAGAAGTAGCTGAAGCTTTAGATAAATCAATATTCAAGATAGAGGAAGCCATCCTTAAAGCTTTGGAAACTACTCCACCCGAATTAGCTTCTGATATTTACAGAAGGGGATTATATTTAACCGGCGGCGGAGCTTTGCTAAGAGGTTTAGATACAAGAATAGCTGCAAAAATAAAATTGCCGGTTCACATTGCTGACGATCCTTTAAAAAGTGTGGTAAGAGGTACAGGTATTGCTCTTAAACACTATAACCGCTATCCTTTTGTAATGCGATAAAGCGCATTCGTCTTCGCATCCTAATAATTTATAGTGTATTTAAAATGTATACTTTTAGATTAACTTTCTAACAATCCCCGGTCTGGAAGGAGATGAAACCACATGCGTAACATTTTTATTTTTATCCGCAGGTACTTCACTTTATTTTTCTTTTTAACTCTTCTGGGATTTTGCTTTTATCTTCTTTTTAAATACAATCGTTATCATAGTGCCGTATTTATGTCGGCGGCAAATGAAATAACGGGGAACGTTTATAAACGGTACAACAGCCTTGAATACTATTTCTATCTGCAAAAAACTAATGACTCGTTAGTTAAAGCAAATGAAAGACTATATAATAAATTGAAGCAGGATTTTGAGATACCTGATACCGTTAACAAAGCTGTGATAGATACAATCAAAGTTGATTCGCTTAAAACTTACAGAAAGTTTTTATACATGCAGGCGAAAGTGGTTGCAAATTCGGTTAATCTTCTTAATAATTTTATCCAGTTAGGCCGTGGAGCAAGGCAGGGCGTCTCCAAAGACCTTGGGGTAATAGATGAAAATAATAATGTTGTAGGTACTATAATTGACATAAGTGATAATTATTCGGTTGTTATGAGTTTGTTACATATGCAAAGCAGTATCAGTGCAAAGTTCAAAAAATCGGGCGAAGAGGGTTCAGTAGTATGGGATGGTAAAGATCCCAATATAGTCGTAATAAAAAATGTATCAAAAAGTATAAAGGTCTCGTTAGGAGATTCTATTGTAACCAGCGGGTTTACCGATAGATTTCCTTATGGATTACTTATAGGACGAGTTGCGGAAATGGTTGCGGATAAAAAGACTAATAGTTTTACAGTGAAGGTAAGAACTGCAGCAAATTTTTATAATGTACAATTTGTTTACATCATAAATAATATATTAAAAGACGAGCCTTTGAAGTTATTAAAGAAAGTACAAAAGACAAATGAGTAGAGCTGTAAAAAATATTACAAGGTTTATTTTTTTTATCTTGATACAGGTATTTGTGTTCAACAATATTCCGCCGTTGCACCATCTTGTTAACCCTTACATTTATTTCCTGTTTATTTTGTGGCTGCCATTTCGCATGGGCAGGCGAACGCTTATGATATATGCTTTTGCCTTAGGATTATCTCTTGATTTTTTTACAAAAACTCCGGGGTTACATGCGGCATGTTGCGTATTGATAGCGTATTTGCGCCCGTTTATCATAAATTTTCTTATACCTACTGAAGGTATTGCCAACTTTGATGAGCCATCTATAAAAAGCATGGGTTTTGTTCCTTACTTTACTTATGTAATTATATTAACCTTTTTCCATCATGCTTTTCTTTTCTTACTGGAAGCTTTGCAATTTGCTGACTTCATTTATTTTTTAATGAAAACACTTTTGTCTGTAGCTATAAGCTTGTTAATAATCCTGATAACCGAAATTTTATTTCAGCGTAAACAAAGATTTAGAACAAATACCGCGTAGGCACAGTAAATTTGCTTTATCCATTAAGCAAATATCCTTTTAAAAGTAGCGTTAACTCTAAGTGTCTGTATATAATCAATCCCGGAAAAATGTTATTAGTCTCATCTTTATTGTTCTCAGCATTATAATTATTCTCCAGTTATTAAACCTGCAGGTTTTAAATACAAAGTATTCTATAATGGCCAATGAGCAGGGAAGATTTCGCAAAGTCATTTATCCTGAAAGAGGAATATTGTATGACCGCAAAGGCAGGGCAGTACTTCAAAATACTATCATTTACGATTTGATGGTTACACCATCCCGGCTAAAAGGATTGGACACAATGTCTCTTTGTAAAATACTTAATATTGATACGGCAGAATTTAGAAAGAGAATTATCAATGCTATAATAAAGAATAAAAGCTACCGGCCATCTGTATTTGAGCCATTGCTATCCAACGATAAAATAGCTAAAATAAATGAAAGCATGTACAAGTTTGTGCCGGCTTTTTATTTGCAGGAACGGCCTGTGAGAGATTATCCCTATGATGCAGGAGGAAATATTTTAGGCTACCTATCTGAGGTAGATTCTTCTTTTTTAAAGAAACATATTGGTGAAGGATATCAGATTGGGGACTATGCAGGTAAGACCGGCGTAGAGCGCAGCTATGAAAAAGTTTTGATGGGGCAGCGTGGTATTGAATATTGGAAGAGAGATAATAAAAACCGTTTAACAGAAAGCTGGGAAAAAGGCCATTACGATACACCGGCGGTTGCTGGTCAAAACATGCATATGTCATTGGATATAGAGTTACAGCAGCTCGGGGAGAAACTAATGGAGAACAAACTGGGTTCAATTGTAGCCATCGATCCTAAAACCGGTGGCATATTAGCAATGGTTAGCAGCCCTACTTTTAAGCCTAAATTATTAACCGGCTCTGAGAGAAGAAAACATATTGCTGAGTTATTGCTAAATCCTGCGCTTCCGCTCTTGAACAGATCCGTGGGAGCATCGTATTCTCCGGGCTCTACTTTTAAAACTTTACAGGCGTTAATCGCTTTACATGAAGGCGTAATTACAACAAATTTTAGAGTAAACTGCCCTGGTGCTTTTTACGGTTGCGGCTCTGGCAGGCCGATGAAATGTCTTGACCGCGGAACGTTTGATCTTAAAAGCGCTATAACTATATCGGATAACACTTACTTCGCAACAGTAATGCAAAAGGTTATCAATAATCCTAAGTATCCGAACATTGATAGTAGTCTCTCTAATTGGGACCGTTACATGTATGCTTTCGGTCTCGGGCATAAATTAGGCGTTGACGTTCCATCTGAAAAAAGAGGCAATATTCCTACACCGGTTTTTTATGATAAAAGTTATGGTCACGGCCAATGGAACTATTGCAATTTTCGGTCAGTTAGCATTGGCCAGGGTGAAGTAGATGTAACACCTATACAGGTTGCTAACGAAATGGCATACATTGCTAATAAGGGTTGGTATAAGGTTCCACATATAGTAGATTCAATAGAAGATGGAGATAAATTTAACCTGCTCTCAAACTTTAAAGTTGAAAATAGGGCAATTGATATTCCTGATAGTGTTTTTGAGGTTGTGCATGATGGGATGCAAGGAGTGGTGGAAAGAGGAACCGGTATTGGTGCACGAGTTGAGGGAATAACTATTTGCGGAAAAACCGGTACAGTTGAAAATTATTACCGCGGTGTAAAGCAACAAAACCACTCATTTTTTTGTGGGTTTGCTCCAAGAGATAATCCCAAAATAGCGATCATGTGCGTGGTTGAAAACAGCGGGCGCTTTGGTGGAACATATGCAGCACCGATTGTTGGTTTAATGATAGAAAAGTTTTTGAAAGATTCGATCACCGACGTAAAACGAGTTAAACAAATTGAACAACTATCAAAGTTGAATCTAATTCCGTCGAGGATTTTCAATGAGATTAAAAAGCAGGATTCAATGATGCATGCAAAAGATTCTGCATACCTGATTGCAAAAGGGTATATCAAAATTATAAAAGACACTATTGGTCTTGATAATGATGATGAAGATGATACAGAATCCCTGGATAAACTAAAAAAAGAAAAGAAAAAAGAAGACTTTGACGGAAATAAGAAAGATAAAAAAAATGATTCTACTGTTTTACGTTTACAGCCAGAGGCTATTCTTCCAAACGAAAAAAACAGGACTTCAGCAAAAGATTCACTGATCAAATGAGAACACAGGCTTCCATATCAAAAGGAATAGACTGGACAATTGTTCTGTTATATTTTATATTAATTACTATAGGATTGTTGTGCATCTATTCAGTAGAACAAAGAAGCCAGGAAGGCCTGTTTCAAAACATTACTGGCTTTAAAAAAAATTATTCCCGCCAGCTTCTGTTTATCACTATTGCTGTAGTAGTTGCCAGTTTTATATTACTTACAGATAGTAAATTGTTTACTGCAACCGCTAATCTTGGTTATGTTTTTGGCATCGTTTTAATGATGCTCACCTTTGTTGTAGGCAAAGATATCAATGGCTCTAAATCATGGATTCCATTGGGGTTTTTTAACCTTCAGCCTGTGGAAACGTGTAAGATTTTTACCGCGCTTGCGCTTTCTAAATTTTTATCAAGAATCGAAACAAATTTTACTACGAAACGCTCGCAGCTTATAGCTGCTTCCTTAATTGTGCTGCCGATAGTTTTCTCTTTAATGCAGAATGAAACAGGGCTTGCGCTGGTTTACTTTGCATTTATCATTCCTATGTACAGAGAAGGTTTGCCTGCTATTTACCTGATAATAGGATTTTCGTTGGCAGTATTGGTTGTAGCTACAATACTCATTGAAAAAAATACGCTTGCCATTATTCTAACGGTTATTGCAGCATCTGTAATCTACTTAATGAGGAAACAAGTAAAGAGGGACAAATCTATACTAATTGTTATTGCAGGCGTTTGGCTTTTGTGCGTGAGTGTGCAGCGGTTTGCGGTTCCTTATCTTTTTAAAAACGTGTTTCACCCTTACCAGGTTGAAAGAATCATGAACACTTTTGGAGTAGATTATGTTCCAGATGATAACGTTGCAGCTAAAAGGATCAGTTAAAATCAAAAACGGAAAAGAAAGATAAAGAGAATTATAACGTTAAGCAATCCAAGATAGCCATAGGATCAGGTGGATTGTGGGGAAAGGGTTTTTTAAAAGGTACACAAACGCAGGGAGATTTTGTACCTGAGCAACATACAGATTTCATATTTACATCAGTAGGCGAAAATTTTGGATTCTGGGGCAGTACTTTACTGGTACTGTTATACCTGTTTTTTTTATTAAGAATTGTTTTTGTAGCAGAGCGCCAGCGAAGTACTTTCAGCCGGGTGTATGCTTATAGCGTAGCCGGCATATTATTTTTTCATGTGGCTATAAACATATGTATGACGATAGGATTAGCGCCCGTTATAGGTATTACATTGCCTTTGCTCAGTTATGGCGGATCTTCTTTACTAACCTTTACCGTACTTATTTTTATATTGATAAGATTGGATGCAGACAGGCATATGGTGTTGAGGTAGCTGCTCCGGTAAATTTCCAGAAGAGGTGATTTTTAAATAGCGGTATAATGTTGCATTTATCTCGCTTAAAGTACATTTGTTCACGTAAAACAGTTGATAAATTACAGAGTTAAATTTCCCTTTAAGGGTTACAGGTATGAAGATAATTCCATTAAGTGAAGGTGCGTTTACAATAGATAAAACAAAACAATTTATTCCATTTAATATTGGGGAAGATAATCTGCAACAAAGGCCTGTAGGAAGCTTGCTGGTAGAAATTCAGCCATTTGTAATTGTTACATCAAGAGATATACTCTTATTAGATACCGGCCTTGGCTTTTGTAATAAAGAAGGCATATTA